>VXZK01000358.1 GCA_009845545.1 Candidatus Poribacteria bacterium | reverse complement strand
GCTACAGATTTCACGAAAACCGATAATGTTATAACATCATTTAGAAATGGTATCAGTAATAAAACGTATACGTCGGTCTATCAAGAATAATGCTTAAAATGTTCCAGAAACTCCCCATCACAAAATCACCGAGTGCCAGTCCGAGGAACAGCGGTACTGTTTTCCGGTAGAGACCGAGCCCACCATATTTTAGCACACTCCATTTGGCGAGTGCACTGATAATAAACGCCGCCCAAAACAGATGCAGATGGAAAGATACACCATAACCGAGCGGATGGATCGGCCACCAAAAGAGTCGACTGCGTACAGCAGAAAGCAGGATCGTAACAGCGAAACCGAACCCTATTGCAGTGATATGCCCTGGGTTTGCATCTTGTGGTGAAGTGAGCCAACCCTCAAGAAAGCGATACGCCCGTCCGCCGAAACTGTTAATCTGTCCACCCACCTTGCCAGAATTAACACCGAGTTCAAAAAACGTATCCACGAGCATGAAGATGCACAATGGCATCGCAATGACTGTCAGCATAAGCATCAAACGCGATAGTCCCTTTACGTCGAGGTTACCCCGTTCAGCAAGCTTAAACGCTTCAAGTTGGTGCGGCATCGGGTGGCTCCGATTGTCTCGATTAAACCAGAAAAAAAGCGAAAACCACGTCAGGTTTCGTGCACCGATCCGACGCGTACCGAGTATGCTAACGAGGCTATGGTGTGGTCCAATAAAGGTTGTTGAGTGGATAGGGAAACCGATTTGTGCACGAATACGCGTCAACGGGATCGCAATCGTCGCAAAATGTGCAGCAAAAAAGAGTACCGCAATCCACATCGCCATGCCACCACGCATCGCGAATCCGATGATGAACATTCCACCGAAAACGATCCCCAAAAATGCGCTCCGATACCGCATCGGTTCTTTTGCATCTGCTCCCTGTCTGCCGCCAAACGCTGTGCGAAATGCCCGCCAAACCTGTCGGCGTGCACCCCACAAGGCAACTGCACAGATACCGATGTACGCACCAATATTCTGCTCGTACGGATAAGGAAAGCCGGGGATGTTCTCCAATCCGGTTAGGATAGCAACGAAATATTGTACTTTATAAAGAAAAAAGAAGAGCAGACACGATGTGAGCAGCTCAAGCGGCATCAGGAAACCGAGTCCAACAGCAAATGGATAGACAATGATCGCATTCCCACCACGGAGCAGAGCGGTCCAGGGTCTTTCAGTAAATAGCGCGTCGAGGGGGATATGTTTATTCGGGAAAGCCGGAATTGATGGAAAAAAAATGTTAACGCCATTCACAAGACTGATAATTGACGCGATGCCGAACCCACACCACATCGCCCGGCTCCGCAGGAATCGGTTTGTATTGTAGGCAAGTTGATACGGAAGTTCAACAATCGGGTACACGAGGCGTTCCTGTTCCGTCCACTGTTTTCGGAAAATCACGTTGATACACTGCATCACGAAAATCAGCGCAAAAGTGAATGCACACCACCAGAACGTCGGGATCAACCACTTCATCACATAATAGGTCTCAAAAAACGGCTCGTCGCCGAGATAGAACGCCCGAAGCACACTCGGATCATTGATCGTCAACCAGTCTGGTAGATAACTCCAGAAGAGTTCGCGCCACTCATTTTCAGGCGTGCCAAAATAGAAGGCATGAACGATAATTGAGACGAGTGGCAGAAACATATCGTAGGACATGAACAGCAATGTGATTGACATCAGCACATAGAGGCTAATCAATTCACCGCCGGTCAGCGCGTGCTTCGCTGCGTGTTTTTTAACAACGATGTTGAGCATCGCGATGACCAGCAGTGTGAATACAACACTATAGAAGGGCGCCATCAACGTTGGGAAGGTATATCGGAGAGCCTCACATTCGATGTGCCATTTGTAGATGAATGGCAAAAGTAGCAGCGATATAAGGATGGTACGCACGGTAATCTTTTCATGATTTGGCGTATCCATAGGCGAATGTGATAGAGGCATAATGCGGATTTGAGTGACTGGGCAGTCGATAAGCGGATGAATATGTTTCACAAGGCTACAGGGGTAGGAAACCTCGCCTACTGACAACTGAAAACCGACAACTGATAACTATTAATACCCTTTTTCCTTGTCTACTACGTTGGTTAAAGGTTCTCCATTTACATATTTGTGCATATTCTCAATAAACAATTCCATCGCGCGTTTGGCGATGTTCTGCGATGCGCCCGCGGTATGGGACGTTAAGATAACGTGCGGAAGCGTCCATAACGGATTGTCTGCTGGACACGGTTCGGTGTAAGTGACATCTAACCCCGCACCCGCCAATCTCCCGCTTTCCAGGGCCGCAATCAGTGCTTCTTCGTCAACCACCCTACCGCGACTGACATTAATGAAGAAACTACCCTCTGGTAAGGCATCGAATTCTGCATGAGATAGCAGTTTATGGGTTTCTGGCGTGATAGGACAGCAGACCGTTAGAACGTCGCAACGCGATAAAAACTCCGGCAACCAATCCAGTTGTCCCAATTCATCAACCGTGTCCGGCTTTTCCATCGGTTCTGGATCGACAGCGAGCACGTTGAACTCAAACGCCTTTGCGCGTTGTGCGACTGCCCTACCGATACCACCGAGTCCCAGCACACCCATCGTCATTCCCGCCACTTCCACACAAGGCAGCCATTTCCATGCCTTATCTCGCATCAAATCGAGTTGTGTGTTAATCCCGCGTGTCAGAGCAAGAAGTAGTGCAAACGCGTGCTCAGCGAGTTGGGGTCCGTATAAGCGTCTGCTGTTTATCAGTGTAATATCACTCTCTTTAAAGGCAGGATACATTGACCCTTCCACGCCGACAAAAGGCTGCATGACCCACTGAAGGGATTTCGCATGAGGGAATGCCGCCTCGGACACCGTTCCATAGAGAATTTCGACATCTGAAAGGTGATCGCTGAGCTGCTGGCCTTCCGGTAAAAAATTTATTTCCATCTCCGGTGGGGCATCTTGCAGCATATCCGCAACCTCTTGGCTGATCCCACTCGCGATCAGCACCTTGATTTTAGCCATTGATAGTCTCCTTCGCTGTAAAAATTACTTGTGATAGTCGTTCACATAAGCCGAAGTTTATCACAGATTGTGGAGACTGTCAATCGGTTTTCAGAGAAATGGGTATCAGTTATCAGTGGTCAGAAGCGGGATTTTCAGGATTGGAGGGATTTCTTGATTGATACCTGTCCTTTATAATAACATTACCGACATATTTTAATTTATAAAACCTCGTAGCGGAAACCGAAGTCTATCCGCTTTATTCGTCGAGTGTAAAGCGGATCACGCCACGACCAATGGTTCCTACATAAAGCGTATTGTCATCAATAGTGAGTGAAGTGACACGATTCATAATTTCTGGTGTAACCTGTTTCCACATGTCAGAATTCTCTTTCAATTGATACACATATCGCTCTGGATGCGCGTGGATGTCTAAAACACCGTATACCGTCGTGCCATCCACAGCAAATCTGTCTATAACCAGCATTGTGCCATCCATGTCGGCTGTTTCGTGCCAATCGCTCCCATCTCTGGAATATATTACACCTTTGTCGGTTGCTATGTAAACGGTTGATCCCGCGAAGGCGATATTGAATCCCGAAATAGGAAATGGGAGGTTCGCTGTAATATTGTTCCAGGTGTCTCCTTCATCAAACGATTGAAATAGAGCTCCATTTCCCGTACCGACGTAAATGGTCTGACCCGACACAGCAAATTTTAGACCCGGTTGAACTTGAAAACCGGGAACATAAGGAACTTTATTGGGCTGAGCGGGAGCCGTCCGTTCTTCTTCTATTGGTAATCCAGTATCATACCATACAGTCGCCCCGGGTTTCCATCTAAAAAGTTTCTGCCTGCGTTCAACATAGTATGTCTCGTCTCTGACGACAAAGTCTCCTAAACGAGACAACGAGAGAATCGCATCTAAGTCTTGAAAACGCTTATTGAGTGCGGCACTTAACTTGTCCGGATCGTAATCTTCAAGATCTATTGGTTCATCCATCTCGATCTCGAGGCCCTGCTTAGCCTCCTCCGTAAGGGCATCCCGAAACGGATCCTCTATTCTGTTCAACCACTCCTGTTCATCTGACTTGACTTTTTCAAAATTGGGAGTTTCAAGAATGGCAATAAATCTATCCTCATCAATAGATAAACGAAAAAATCGGGTTAACATATTTTTTTCGCCCCTTGCGTAAACACTTCCGTCAAATGCTGCTAAATCCGTAATATTATCAATTCCACCAATAGGAAGTGGTGTCCACGATTCGCCACCGTCGGTTGAAGTAACAATCCCATCTGTTATCTTCGCGTAGAGTTTACCGTTAGCAGCGACTAAATCTGTGACATCTCTACTTGCAAGCCCGGTGTTGAATTGATGCCACGATTGACCGGCATCGGTTGTTCGATGAATGCCTGTTTCGCTACCTATATAGAAGGTATTTGCGTCCAGCATCACAACAGACGGAATAACATGCTGCCGATCATCTAATAGGTCGTGTAAATCCAAAGATGTCCAAGTTTCACCAGTATCCATTGAGTAATATTGATTCTGACGGTCTCTTACGACAACTCTTGCTTTTGATGCGAATATCTTGACAGATGGTGCCAGATCGGTTTCAGAAGCGAGATGCGGATTTTTAAAATTTATGACAACCGTTGAGGATTCAACAACAGACCCATTTTGCAATGCTCTTTTATTCTCCAATTTTTTTCTCGGATCTACAGCGTACCATGTATCGCCCAAGTCGGTTGAACGGTAAAGTGACCACCAGGTACTACCTGTCATTATTGTTTCAACCTGCGTTCCAACTTCACTTGTGAATTGCTCTCCTATAGCGGCATAGAGGCGCGACCCCGCAACGGCTAAGGCGTGAATTGGTCGTTTTTGTCCACGACTATCTGTCTGAGTGACGGAGAGTCGTTCCCACGTTCCTGCCTTAAGACGATAGAGCCCATCGTCGGTCCCCGCGAATACGGTGTTTTCTACCGTGGTGAGTCCGCGAATTTTTTTGCCCACCAGACCATCCCTCAGAGGCAGCCACGATTTTCCAGCATCCTCGGACCGGTATATTCCGTTAGCAAGAGCAAGATAGATTAAAATATCGGGTTCCGATTCATGTATACCATCCGTTATCGCTATTCCAGTAGGAAGCCCTTTCGGGTGCATTCCGCGCGTATTCCAAGTTTCGCCCCGATCTATGGAGGCGAATACCCCTGTATCGGTGGCAAAGTATAAGGTATCGCGACGTTCTGTCATCGGCCACCACCCGATTTCGTTATACACAGTGAATGCTTCCGGTGCCTCACTGGTGGTGAGTTGCCATACCTGTTTTCCATCTGTAAGTTTATACAGCCCTGCAGCGGTTCCAGCATAAATGTCACCGGGCGTTGTGGTGAAAAAACTGACTACCCTTCCGCCTTCCGGCCCCTTTGTTTGGACCCACTGCGAATTCGGTGTCAACAGCTCGGTTTCGTCAGCTGCAACTGCAGCAAAAAGTGGCGTATCCAGTCTCTGACCTGCTCCGAGATTTTTACTGGGAGTAGCCAAATTTCCTGTCTGATTGTGAATCGCGGGTTTCGATGGTGTGTCTAAAACAATCAGTGCTTCAATTATCTCAACAGTCGGTTCCGAGGTGGCATTTAAATTGTACGGTTTTTGGAAAGTCGAAAAGTACTGTGGCCCGACACCGATGAGTAGTAAAATTAAAACAGCAAAGGCTGTGGAGATTATCCATGGTAGCACTAACTTTTTCGGTTGATCCGTGAGATTTTCATAACATGTCATGAGTTGAGCTCCAATATGATACTTCTTACCATTTTTTCATACGCCAACTAAAACTGACAAATAAATCATTATAAGATCTATTGGATAATCTACCACATAAACGAGAAAAATTCAACGCAAATCAGTTTTCGGCTGTTGGTTTCCGATTTAAAAAAAACAAGAGCGACCGGGAGATCGCTCCTACAGCGAATATCCTATCAACGGAAAATCGAAATTAAGGGAAAACAGAATACTTCCGTTGCCCCTTCCTTTTCTATTGACAGAAAAATAGATGTGCGCTAAAATCGCAAGCAGACTCTACAAAAAACAAAAGGAGGCTCTGCATACGTAAACCGATGCGAACAATTAAAGCACGGCTTGGAAACTTATATCTTTTTACGTTGACCACTTATTTCGCGCTCTATGTGTTAGTGGGGAAAGCATTTCCGGCAGACACAGATCACAAACCCGCTGAAACTTCTACACACCGAGAGATTAAAGCCATCCGAACGGAAACCCCACCGAAAATTGATGGAAAATTAGATGACACGTGCTGGCAAAATAGCGCGAAAACCAGCGGACTCATTCAATTTGAACCACAGCGCGGCGAACCAGCGACACAGCCAACGACTATCTACCTCGTTTACGACGCAAATAAACTCTATGTGGCGTTTGAATGTTTCAAGACCGATATGGACAACCTCGCAGCAAATCAAACCCGACGCGACTCTTTCTTCTTCTCCGATGATCATGTTGAGGTGCTAATCGACACTTTTCTTGACGGCAGGAATTGTTATGCTTTTGCCTTGAACCCACTCGGTACACAAACCGATCGGCGGTTGATTAATGAAGGCACAAACAGACGCACCGGTTCATCGAGCATCGGAACAGCTATCTCATGGGATTGTGATTGGCAAGGGCAAGCAGCAAAAGAGATAGACAAGTGGACAGCAGAATTTGCGATTCCGTTTGCCGAACTCCGATTCTCGAAAGCAAGCGACATCGCAACGTGGGGTATAAACTTTTGGAGAAATGACGAAGCCCTCGCTGAAGAACAGACCTGGGCAGATCTCGGCGAACGTCAATACGCTGTTTCCAAATTCGGGAAACTAACAGACCTCCCGATCGCTGACCTTGTTACGAAGCGACCCGTGAAATTCAAACCGTATGCTACGCTAAAACCGCAAGGCTCGCAACCCGAAGATGGAGATGGAGAGACAACTGTTGAAGTGAAACCGGATGCCGGATTAGACCTGCGGTATCCTATTAAAGATTTCACAGTTGATCTAACATTAAACCCAGACTTCGCACAAATTGAGGCAGATCCTGACCTCGTAAATCTCAGTGATATTCCGCTCCGTTTCCCTGAGAAACGTCCATTTTTCCTTGAAGGCAACGAACTCTTTCAGATGCCGATTGACCTATTCTATAGCCGACGGGTCGAAGATTTGATCGGCGGTGGCAAGGTTATCGGAAAATTCAGCAAATACAATCTCGCCTTTATGGAAGCCGTCGCGGGACCAGAAAACCCAGATAAAGAGATAGAAGAAGGTGAGTTGCCCCTTGCGAACTACAACTACTCTGTTTTTCGGTTGCAGCGGGAACTCGGAAAAACGTCATCTGTTGGGTTGTTAGGGGTCAATAAGCAACGCGGCAGCACTTATGACCGCGCCGGTGGCGTCGATGCCCGCGTTCAACTACCAGCAGACGTGAATCTGAATCTGGAATACGCCAGAGAATGGAAGGCAGGCGGACTCAAGATGGCAGACAGCACGGCAGACGATCTGATCTTTGTTCAACTCGCGCGTCGGACAAATGTGTTCTCGTTAGATGCGGTTTACGCAGACATTGGAGAACATTTTAATCCCGAAACCGGATTTATCCCGCGCGTTGACAGACGTGGATTGGTCATTAGAAGCCGCTATAACAAACAATACAAAGGGACTCTCGAAAGGCTCCGAGGTGAAGCCGAATACGAACGACTCGTGAACCACGCAGGCGAACTCACAAACCATAGAGCACGTTTTAGCGGACTCCTCGGTGTTAATAACATCTTTTTTCTTCTCGGCCCAGAGTGGTACTACCATGTTAACGATAACAACGAACCTTTGACTGACAGAACAGTGCGATTTTTTGCTGGCTGGTTTCCGCCAAAATACGTGCAAATCCGAAACACCGGCAGCTTCGGTGTCCGCGATAATAAAGACACCTTCTTTATCCGTCCAGAAATTACCATTCGTCCCACTGCTAAACTCAGTTTTGAGCTTATTCTACAACGACTCCATGAAAGAGCACCGGAGACAACGCAATGGCAACTCTCGGAGTGGACGCGCCGTTTCATCGTGAACTATCAATTTGCGCAGCGGATGTATGCAAGAGCGAGTGCTCAATTCACGTTAGAGAAAGAACGTAGAGTCTTCGCACTTTTTGCTTATGAGTATCGGCCCGAAAGCAATTTCTTTATTGTCTATAACGATAACCGAGATGTAGACGGAGACACCGAGCGGATAGTGTTCATCAAAATCGCCCATCTATTGAAAACGAATCTTTTTTAGCAGAAAACGAAAACGGACCAGTAAAATTTCTTGACATATCACATTCTGCAGTTTAAAATTAAAGTAAGTTCAATGTGATAAAATATGGGGGATACTCCTACGGAAAACCTTTTGAAACGCCACCAACATTGGCTACTCGCGATACTTTCAGCACTCTTGCTGTTTCTGAGCTTCCCGAATGTAAACCTCTATCCGTTCGCTTGGATCGCGATGGTGCCATTTTTCATTGCACTCACGCGGGCAACAGGTTGGAAGTCCGCGTTCTGGATCGGTTATCTAACAGGTTTTCTATTTTTCGCAGGATTACTCCCCGCTATTGCCCTTCTCTATCCCTACGCGAATATCTTCATTACGATAGTCGCCTATCTACTCCTTGTCGGTTATACCGGACTCTATTTTGCAGTTTTCGCCGCACTGATGAAGTGTGTACCGGTGCGTTCCGGCGCACTATTTCCACTTGCCGCTGCCTGCATCTGGACAGCATTGGAATGGGTGCGGAGTTGGATGATAACAGGATTTCCGTGGGGCAGTATCGGCTACTCGCAATGGAACAATCTACCCGGTATACAAGTCGCTTCTCTCTTCAGTGTACACGGCATCAGTTTTGTGGTTGTGCTCTTCAATGCTGGCATTGCTACCCTGCTTTGTAACCGCAACCAGTGGCGACAAGAAATTCGGGCTTTAGTGCTTCCAGTGATTTTAACAATCTTTTGTTTCGGTTACGGTGCCTTCCAACTCCAAGGTGCTGAACCGTTGGACCGTGAGTCAAATGCCACAGTACCGGCAGACACCGAAACTTTAAACGTCGCACTTGTCCCCGGTAATGTCTCGCAACTACAGAAATGGAATGTGAATCAATTCCCAGCGATTTTGCAGCGTTACATCAACTTGACATACAAAGCGAGCCGAGAGGCACCTGACTTAATTGTATGGCCCGAAACATCAATTCGGAGCCGAGCATTGACAGGCGAGTGGCCGAGATCCTACGGAAGGTTTTCTCGAATGCTCCGTGATACAGCGATGCCGATACTCGTCGGGACCGCTAACAGAGGAAAAACAGACGAAGCCATCGGCAAATTTTCTAAAGATATAGATAAAAGAAATGAACCGATATACAACCGCGTCCTTTCAATATCTCCAGATGGGAAGATGCAGGGAGACTATGCGAAGATGCACCTCGTTCCATTTGGAGAGTACGTACCGTTGGAAAACCTTCTCCCGGATTTTATCCCCGATTTTATCCAGTTTGAACCCTTTGCGCATGGAAAAACAGTAAACCTTTTACCTGTGTTCATCGTTAAAGATAAGACGGACACGCAGAAAGTAGAGATTGGTGCTTCGATCTGCTTTGAATCGGTGTTTCCAGACGAATTTCGTAGACCGGTACAAAAAGGTGCCAGAGTGATGGGAATCTTCACGAACGATGCTTGGTTCAAGGGGACGGCTTTCCCCGAACTGCATCTGTCGATGGCACCTTTCCGCGCGATTGAGAATCGAATAGCAGTGTTCCGCTGCGCAAATGGCGGGTTTACATGTATTGTGGACAAATTCGGTCGGATAATGACACCTATGATTACACCGAACGCCACGCAGGAGGTGCTTATTGCACCCGTACCCCTGCTTTCATCTACGGAACGTCAACAGACACTTTATACCCGCTACGGTGATTGGTTTCCGATCCTTTGCGCACTCGTATGTGTCGGAGGGGTCAGCAGTCAACTCGTAAGACGGCAATGGCGTAAACGTTCTTAACTATTTATGGAGGTCATATATGCTTATAGATCTAAAAAATAAAACTGAAGAGATGCAGACCCGTCTCTTAGAACTCGGAGGTTATCTTTGACCTCGCTACAAAACGAAAAGAATTAACAGAACTTGAGGCGGCAACTATCGCTCCAGACTTTTGGAGCAATACACAACGCGTTCAAAAAATCAATCAACGTATCGCAGTCCTCCGAGATGAGGTTAGCAAATACGAGGAACTGAACCTCAAGATTCAAGACATCCAGACGCTCATTGAACTCGCAATCGAAGAGAACGATACAAGTTTACAGGCGGAAATTGGAGATGGATTGGAGAGTGTCACCAGTCGCCTTGAACAGATGGAACTCCAGTTAATGTTGAATGGTGAATTTGATGAGAATAACGCCATCCTCAATATCCATTCCGGGGCAGGTGGGATTGACGCACAAGATTGGGCGGGGATGTTAATGCGGATGTACCTCCGTTGGTGCGACACACGAGGCTATCAAACCCAAATTGTGGACATCACTGTCGGAGACGAAGCAGGCATCAAAGGAACAACGATTCTTGTTACAGGCCCCTCCGCTTACGGTTACCTCCAGGCTGAAATGGGTGTACATAGACTCGTCCGTCTATCTCCTTACGATTTTAACAAGCGACGACATACCTCTTTTGCCGCTGTTGACGTTACCCCCGAAATCGACGACGCAGTGGAAGTGGACATTCAAGCAGAAGACCTGCGCATAGATACCTATCGAGCCAGCGGTGCCGGCGGACAACATGTCAATGTCACAGACTCAGCGATTCGGATTACACATAAACCGACGGGGATTATTGTTCAGTGTCAGAATGAGCGTTCTCAGCACAAGAACCGCGAAATCGCTATGAAGCTGCTCCGGTCACGCCTGCACGAAAAATATCGGGCTGAACGGGAAGCAGAACTTGCCAAGCAGCGGAGTGAACGTTTAGAAATCAACTTTGGTAGTCAAATCCGGTCGTATGTGATGCACCCTTACCAACGCGTCAAGGATTTGCGCACGAATGTCGAAACTGGAAACGTCAGTGCCGTGTTAGATGGTGCGTTAGACGCGTTCATTGAGAGTTATCTTAAAATGAAGGCACAGGAAAAATAAAAGCAGCCAATTACTGACGGCTGATAGCCTTTTTGCTGACCGCTGATGGCTAATAGCCGATAGCCAATTTTGGGTTGCTTTATCAAGAAAACTAAAGTATAATTATTAGGAGATAAAATAGCACCTTGAAAAGGAGGCGTAATTCGTGGAAGAGACAAAGGACTTAATTCAGCAACGTCGTGACAAATTGGACGAAATTCGCCAATTTGGTGTAGAACCGTATCCGCACAAATACGAGCCTACACATACGACATCCGCAATTCACCGAGATTTTGCCGATATCAAAGAGACACCGGACGAAACGCAAACTGTTCGCATCGCGGGCAGAATCATGACAAAGCGCGACCACGGCAAAAGCAGCTTCGCACATCTACAAGATGGCGAAGGCAAAATTCAGATTTACGTCCGACGCGACAAAGTCGGCGCGGAACCCTATAAAATCTATCGACGCTTTGATACCGGTGATATTGTCGGCGCTGAAGGAACAGTCTTCCGAACACGCACCGGCGAATTAACGGTGCTCGTTGATGCCATAGAACTCCTCTCCAAGTCTATCCGACCGCTCCCCGAAAAGTGGCACGGCTTGCAAGATAAACAGACACGCTATAGACAACGATACACCGACCTCATCATGAATCCTGAGGTGAAGGACGTTTTTCTTAAAAGAACACAAATCGTTCAAGCGATTCGCGATATGCTCAACGCTCAAAATTTTATTGAAGTTGAGACCCCGGTACTTCAACCAATTTATGGGGGCGCAAACGCTCGACCGTTCACAACATATCACAACACTTTGGAACAATCGCTTTATCTGCGAATCGCGAATGAACTCTACCTCAAACGCCTGATCGTCGGCGGATTTGAACGGGTTTATGAATTTTCACGAGACTTCCGAAACGAAGGGATGGATAGAGACCATAACCCTGAATTTACAATGCTTGAACTCTATCAGGCTTATGCTGACTATATCCAGATTATGGAGCTCACTGAAACCCTAATTGCCGATACAGCGGAAGCTATTCATGGGGCAACGAAGATCCCCTATCAGGAGCATGAACTCGATCTCACACCACCTTGGCAGCGACTGAGCATGGTCGATGCCGTGCGAGAACACAGCGGTATTGATCCTGTGCCTCTGCCAGCAGATGAGTTGTACAAGGCAGCCGTTGACGCTGGCGTTGACTTAGCAGGCGATGAGACGAAAGGTAAAATTATCGCTGAACTCTTTGACACATTTGTGGAATCAAAACTAATTCAGCCGACATTTATAACGGATCATCCGATCGAAGTCTCACCCTTCGCGAAGAAGAAACCTGACAACCCAGAGTTCGTTGAACGTTTTGAATTCTTTATCTGTGGAATGGAAGTCGGAAACGCTTTTAGTGAACTCAATGACCCGATTGACCAACGCCAACGTTTTCTGGAGCAGGCAAGCAGCTTAGAGGCTGGCGATGATGAAGCCTTCATGGTGGACGAAGATTATCTACGCGCATTGGAATACGGGATGCCGCCAACAGGTGGACTCGGCATCGGTATTGACCGCTTGACAATGTTACTAACAAACCAATACTCTATCCGGGACGTAATCCTGTTTCCACAGATGCGTCCGGAAAATTAAAATGAAAACCGCGCCGACACTTCGCACAGAACGCTTGAGACTCCGTTCATTTACGCTTGAAGATGCCGCCGATGTACAACGCCTTACCAGCCATCCCGATGTGGCATCAACAACCGATGTGATGGAACAACCTTGTGAAGATGAGACAGCAGAAGAGTGGATTCAATGGTGTCACAAAGAATTTGAAAAAGGGACAATAGCGAACTACGCAATTACACTTAGGACAAACGGAACGTTGATTGGGATGGTTGGATTAGCATTTCGGAACCACCTGCCTTATAATGATGCATCACTTGGCTATTGGATTGGAAAACCCTATTGGAATTGTGGATATGCCACCGAGGCGGCAAAGGCTATGGTCGCTTATGGATTTCGTGAACACGATATTGATCTGATTTACGCCGATTATTCTAAACGAAATCCTGCCTCTGGACGCGTGATGCAAAAAATTGGGATGCATTACGCTTATGATTTGTCCGAAGACGATATGATTCGTTACAGGATCCTAAAGAGTGAGTTTGCAGAAAAATGAGGACAGCACCACCGTTGCTTACAGAAAGATTGATACTTCGATCGTTTACGCTTCAAGACGCGGCTGATGTCCAATGCCTTGCAGGTGATCGCGATGTCGCATCAACATTAACGAATATGCCGCACCCTTATGAAGACGGGATGGCGGAGGAATGGATGCATGCTTGTTCCGGTAAGTTTGAAAAAGACGAGGCACTGAACTTCGCAATCACGCTCAAAATAGACAAAAACTTAATCGGCGGTATAGAACTTAGACTCGATTCAGAGAACGAGAACGGTGAACTCGGTTACTGGATCGGGAAACCTTATTGGGGCTGCGGTTATGCCACAGAGGCAACAAAGGCTGTTGTTGCGTATAGTTTTGAAGTGTTGAAATTAAACCGAATTCATGCTAAACATTTTAAAAGAAACCCTGCTTCCGGACGCGTGCTGGAAAAAATCGGGATGCGCTACGAAATATGTCACCGACAACATATAAGAAAATGGGATAACTTTGAGGATTTAATCGGATACGGGATGCTAAAGAGTGAGTTTGGAGAAAAATGAAAACCGCGCCAACACTACAGACAGAGAGACTGATACTGCGCTCACTCACACTTGAGGACGCGCAAGATGTGCAACACCTTGCAGGTGAACGTGATGTAGCTTTAATGGTCCTCCGCATTCCGCACCCTTATGAAGATGGTATGGCGGAAGAATGGATTCGCTTCTGTGCTGACACGTATAGAAAAGACGAAGCAATCAATTTCGCAATTACGTTGAGAACAGACAGAAACTTAATCGGGACTATAGGACTTGAACTCGAGCAAGAAAACGAGAGAGCTGAGCTCGGTTATTGGATCGGGAAACCTTATTGGAACCATGGGTATGCGACAGAGGCAGCACGCGCTGTTGTTGCTTACAGTTTTGAAGTGTTGAAGTTGAACCGAATCTACGCTTATCACTTCACGCGAAATCCAGCATCTGGGCGGGTGCTGGAAAAAGTCGGGATGCGCTATGAAGGGTGCCGCCGACAACATACAAAGAAATGGGATAACTTTGAAGATTCAAGCGGATACGGGATGCTAAAATCAGACTATGATTCACTGCCTTAAAGTCCCCCTGATAAGGGGATTTAGGGGGTTTATACGTATCTCGAACCCGGTCGGAATTAAGCAGAAACCATCGTGGAATGAAATTATGCCTTAAATGGCATAATTTGTCTTTGCTTTACATTTGGAACGATGCCCAGGGGACCATAGTTAAAAGCTCGTGGAACGATGCTCAAGGGCCCATAGTTAAAAACATGAAATTTGAATGGTTTGTAGCCTCACGCTATTTGCGTTCTCGGCGAAAACAGTCGTTTATCTCAATTATTAGTGTTATCTCAATCGGTGGTGTCGCACTCGGTGTCGCAACAGTCATCCTCGTTATTGCTGTCTTAGATGGCGTTGAGCATGGACTCAAGGACAGATTTTTATCAAACGAGGCACACGTCGTCTTGAGTTTGATCGATTACGGTTTTTTCAAAGACTATCAAAAACGAACCGAACGCATTGAGGCACTTGATGATGTCGTCGCCGCGTCACCTGCTATTTGGACACAAACAGGTGTTTTTCGAGAACGCACGGATACCATTCAAGATGTAATTATCATCAAAGGCATTGATCCAGCGCAGGAAGACAAGGTCACTGGCTTCTCAACGTATGTCGATGGCTCAACAGACTTCCTAAACTCGGAGCATATTAAAAAGGCTCGGTTTATCAGAGACGAAACAATTACAGGCGGCATCATTCTTGGCGGACGTTTGGCTGCTCGACTCGGTATTATCAAAGGCGATGTCCTGCGGTTACTCGTTAAACTTGAACGGCATCCAGTAAATGAGGCAATGCTCGCACCAGACTTGGCGAACTTTGTTGTCATCGGGTTTTACGAATCCGAAATGGAGTTTTACGATAACAATCTTGGGTTGATTCACATAAATTCCGCCCAAAAATTGTATGATGCAGAGAACAGAGCGAATACCATTTTCGTCCGATTGACCGATGCTGAATTAGCACCGCGAATTGCGACACGCATCGAAGATGTTGCTGGATTTACTGTCTTAGAGGGGATGCCCAACGCAATCACATGGATGGAGAGGCAAGCACCGCTCTTCTCGGCACTTCGATTAGAAAAAATAGCAACTATCATCATTGAAGTACTTATCATTTTAGTTGCCTCCTTTAACATCGCAAGTACGCTTATCATGACGGTGATGGAAAAAACAAAAGATGTTGGGACACTGCGAACACTCGGTTCGTCACGCGGAAATATCATGCGAATCTTCATGATCCAAGGGAGTGTCATCGGGAGCCTTGGAACAATGTTAGGAACCGCCTTAGGCCTTGTACTTTGTTGGCTACTGAGCTCCAACGCTGTGAGACCTTCTTACTGGTATCTTCTCGTACTTCTGGTGCCAATTCTCTTACAGTTCCTTATCGCGTCACAGCACGCACTGCGGTCCAAAGGTGGATGGAAATTTGCTGTCGGTGTTTTATGGCTCATTGGAATAGGGGTGTTTTTTTATTCCGTGGTCAGACCAATTTCATTCGTAGACCTTGGGCTTAGCCAAATCTATCAGATGCATCAGATGCCGATAAGGGTCAATTGGGTGTTCGTTATCTTTATCAATGTGCTCTCGCTGATTATCTGCTGGCTCGCAACGCTCTACCCGGCGTGGCAAGCAGCAAATCTGAAACCGGTTGAAGCCTTGCAACATGAGTAGGACTTACGCACTTGACTGGTAGCGGCGGTTTGGAACCGAATCTACCAAAGATAGATGTCCCAGCGCAATTTTGCGTAAATCCTGATGGAGAAAAAAAGAGGAACCCTGTGCTGAATACTCCAGAAGCACTCATCCGTATTGTAGATTTACACAAATCCTATTATGATGGCGAAACTGAACTGCCAGTACTTCAAGGTATTGATTTTCAAGTAAATATGTCAGAATTGCTGGCAGTTGTTGGCGCATCAGGGGTTGGGAAAAGCACACTGCTTCATATTATCGGCACACTCGACCGACCGACTGCAGGGCGCGTCTTATACGATGAACAAGACATTTTTACTTGGCAGGATACCGAACTCGCACGGTTTCGGAATAAGGAAATTGGGTTTGTGTTTCAATTTCATCACCTGTTACCAGAATTTACAGCACTTGAAAATGTAGCGATGGCCGCCTTAATTGCAACGCCAAACAATAAAGCCGTTTATGAGGAGGCAGCAGCACTGCTTGACTACGTTGGACTCTCAGAAAGGCTCTCGCACTACCCAAGCCAGTTGTCCGGCGGCGAGCGGCAACGTGTCGCTATCGCACGTGCCTTGATTAATAAACCAAAAGTCGTGCTCGCTGATGAACCCACAGGGAACCTTGACCGGCGAAGTAGCGAAGCCGTACTCGAACTGCTATGGGATTTGAACGCGAAATCTGGACAGACCTTTGTGATCGTAACCCACAACCGGGAACTTGCTCAACAGGTGGACAGGATTGTCGAACTTGTTGATGGAAAGGTTGCTTGACTATAGGGATCCTGGATACTGCGCCATTACACTTCGCGGTGATTTTCCGTGAATCCCAACCGTATTCAGAATCTAAACGGTTTTTTCTTTCTTATTAAAACTGCCTGACGCTATAATATCAGCCGAGGATGACCAGAACCTGCCCGAAATGTAATGGAGGGCAGCCCAGGAGGCCATAATTAAAAAATGTTGATTTATATCGACGGAGAATTTTTACCAAAAGCGGAGGCAAAAGTCTCAGTATTTGACCACGGTTTGCTTTATGGAGATGGTGTGTTTGAAGGCATCCGTTCCTATAACGGGCGCGTCTTTAAACTCGACGAACACCTCGAACGGCTTTACGATTCGGCAAAGTCGATTATGTTAGAGATTCCGATCTCCATCGAAACGATGAAAGAAACCGTCCTGGAGACGCTCCGCCGAAATCACCTCAGAGAAGCCTATATTCGATTGATTATAACTCGTGGCGTCGGGGATTTAGGATTAGATCCTGATAAATGTCCGAAGCCAAGCATCATAATTATTGCAGATAAGATCGTCCTATATCCACAAAAATTCTATGAAGACGGATTGGAGATCGTAACTGCTTCTGTCCGACGAAATTATGCTGAAGCCATTAATCCACGCATTAAATCGTTAAACTATCTAAATAATATCTTAGCGAAAATTGAAGGGAAACAGGCAGGAGCGGAAGAGGTTTTGATGCTCAACGCTGAAGGCTATGTCGTTGAATGCAGCGGCGACAATATCTTCTGGATAAAGAACGGAACGCTTGTCACGCCGCCAGTACACATGGGCATTTTGGAGGGGGTTACCCGCAACAGTGTCATAGACATCGCACGTGAAGCCGGGATACGCCTCGAAGAGCGCGTCTTCACACGACATGACCTCTATATTGCTGATGAATGCTTTTTGACTGGCACTGCTGCCGAGGTTATTCCGGTTGTGAAAATTGACCGCCGAGCTATTGGCGACGGGCAACCCGGAAAGATAACACAGAGACTGATCGCTGCGTTCCGGCAGTATGCGAATAACTCCGGCACTCCGATCTATACCACAGAATAGATACCGGCACATAGGTGGCGGAAAACCCGCGGTACATAGGAGGAAATTTCATTATGAAGGCAATAAAAAACATCCTGATTTTAATCAGTCTAATCGGCGGACTTGCTGCAACCACTGCTGTTGCCGAAGAACAGGCGGATGTAGTGTTTGGGCCTGAAGTGCCAACTCTAGAAAAACAGATAGATACGGACGGTGATCCCAAGGCAGCTCCATCTACCGAGATGGACAAAGAAAACACCGCAGATACCGCGAAATCCGGGGTTGACCCGATGTTCATTGTGAAGCAAATTTCTTTTCAAGGGGTAAAGACTGGTTCTGAAGCTATGTTGCGTACACTCATTCAAACACAAATCGGTGATGAAGTTTCACCTGAATTCCTTACGCAAGACCTGAAAAGCCTTTTTAAAGACACAGGGTTCTTTGCCGAAGTCCAAGTAGATACCCAACCCTTCGACGGTGGCGGGCTTGAAATCATATATAAGGTCGTTGAGAATCCTAAGATTTCTGGCATCAACTTTATCGGAAACGATAATTTGGACACGGGTAAGCTGAAAAACGAGATAACGCTCCGTCCCGATGAGATTTTCAGCGACCGGCGGCGATGGGAAAGTGAGCGAGCACTCAAAAATCTGTACCATGAAAAAGGATATTATCTTATCGGTATACAGACGCATCTTGATAAGAGCAGTCCTACAGATGATACAGAGGCGAATACTGTTCAAGTCACGTTTGAGATAAATGAAGGACCGAGAGTGCGAATTGAGGAGATCAATTTTATCGGAAACGAACTGGTTTCCGAGAAGACACTACAGAAGAAACTCAAAACTCGCACCGGTAAACCATTTGACCAGATTTTGTTTGAGGAAGAAGATCTGTCCCTAAACCTCCGCAACTACTATCAGGACAGAGGATTTGCACAGGTAAAAGTACTCGGTTACGAAAAACGGTTCACAGAGGACAAAACCGGTATGATGCTTGACATCACTGTTGACGAAGGTCCCGAATTTATCATCGGCACCTATACGCTTGAAGTGCAAGCCGGTGCCAAAAACCTGTTTTCGGAAAAAAAGATACGTAGAATGCTTGACCCCGCTGAAGGTGAGGTATTCAACCGCGGAAACTTCGATGAATCCATCGCGAAATTGCAGCAGGCGTATCTCGATAAAGGTTATTTGCTCTCAGAAGTTGTACCGACTCCCTTCTTCAATGAGGCGGATGGCGTCGTTGATATTACCTTGAGAATCAACGAAGGGGATGTCATAATTATCGGGAAGGTGATTATCACCGGACTCGAAAAAACGAATGAGCACGTCGTTAAACGTGAATTGGATTTTTTGGATATTGAGTCCGATGAGCTCTTAGACGTGAAAGCCTTGCGTAAAGCACGGCAGCGTCTGTTCCAGATGGGGTCTTTCATCCGGGCTGTTGACTTTGTTCCCAGCGATACTGCCGAAGAGAATCGAAAGGATTTAAGAGTTAATATCGCTGAAACACCGCAAACCGGAATGCTGAGCCTCGGAGGCGGGTACGGAAGTGAGGGCGGAATCTTTGGCACCGCTGAGGTCGGACAAAACAACCTCCTCGGACGCGCCTATCGCGTCCATCTAAAAGGTGAATTAGGCACGCGGGACCATCATACAGCCGAACTCAGTTTTGGAACGCCTTGGGTGTTTGGAACACCCACCCGACTTAACGCCCGCATCTACGATAATCGACGTTTCCGACGCTATTACGGAACCGTCGGCGCTTTATATAACCGAGCAAATCCTAATTATCGATACGATAGATACGTTTGGGGACGACGCGGCGCATCCGTAACACTCGGTCGTCCAATCGCCTACGATATTGATCTGTCCGTCCGGCTTCGCAATGAACATGTTGAAGCGCATAACCCCGATGCCGAATTGATTAATCGCTCTACGCGGAGTATCCTCTTTGCCGTTGGTAGAGATACCCGAGACTATCGAACCTCTTTGTATGATCCGACAGGCGGCGCATCCCATACGATTTCTTATGAATACTCCGGCGGAATCTTAGGCGCAGATAATGAGTTCCAGAAATACTCCGCAGATACCAGCTGGTTCTATAGCGGCTGGTGGAACCATGTCATCGCTGTACACGCACGCGCTGGCTACATGGTCAGTAAAAGCACTGATTCCTACTTCTTGTTTTATGAACGCTTTTTCCTCGGCGGCGTAGATACCGTTCGCGGCTATGAAGACTATGAAATTTACCCTGACCCTCCTGACGGTTCAAAAACCTATAATCCTTACGGCGGTGATAAAGTCTTCTTCGCGAACCTTGAGTATCGGATTCCGGTTTCACAGCAGCTTACAGCAGCCCTATTTTTCGATATAGGACAAGTATGGGATGAAAGTGTTCCAAATCCGTTTAGTCAAATTAACATGAAAAAAGGACTCGGCGTTGAAGCTCGACTTAACATGTTCGGCATGTTAGCCCGGTTAGGTTGGGGATACGGTTTAGATCGCCTTAGCGGTGAACCCGCAGGCAGATTCCATTTCACGGTTGGCCCCGGGTTCTAACAAAATATTGAAATTACGGGTGGATAACCATCTGTTTAAACACTTCGCTAAAATAAGTGAGGAAATATGGAGACACTCATATACTCGAATGCTTCGCAGTAATTACTGCGGCTTCAGAGAATGAGTCCACAAATCTCTTTCTTAGGAAGAAGGATAACTAATTATGAAATCATTTCGGTTGGGTGCTTCTGAAGCACGCTTAACTCTCTTAATTATTTCTGCCGTCGCTTTCTGTTTCAGTTCCGGAAGTATTGGACAGGAAGCCTTCAAATTCGGGGTCGTGAACACAGAAGAGGTCCTAAAAGGATCCGCAGCAGCGACGAAGGCGACCGAAACGCTCAGAGCAGCAGGCGAAAAACTCCAGAAAAAATTGGAAAAAATAGGCCAAGAAATCCTTACGCTGCAAGAGAAGAAAACCAAAACGGAACTCTTCGTTGAAGAAGCACAAACTGCGGATTTGAACAACGAAATCCTCCAGAAACAGCAGGAATACCAACGCGAACGAGAAGTGGGTCAGCAAGCACTCATTGAAAAAGAGCGGGAATTGCTCGAACCGATTTACAAAAGTCTTGAAGACCTAATTATCAAAGTCGGTAAAGACGACAACTATGACATCATTCTCGAAAAACGGCTCATCACGCTTTATGTCAAAGAGAAATACGATCTAACAAAGCGGTTAACCGACTTGATGAATGAAAATGGCGAAAATCCTGAATAACGTTACACGCATAGGCTCAACTCCGTCGTATGAATGTAAAACGAATCAAAGCCACGGAGAAAGGATTAGGGTAGGTACCTATGAAACTCAAAGAAATTTGTGAACACCTCAATGGAGATCTTTCTGGCGATGGTGAGATTGAAATTACAGGAGTTTCTGGAATCAACGAGGCGCTCCCGACTCAGATTACCTTTGTTGCTAATCCGAAGTATCTCGCCGCTATCGCGACAACCCAAGCCGCGGCTATCATTATTGGGCGCGGTGTCTCTGGCAATGGAAAGCCGACGATTCGCGTTGATAATCCTTATTGGGCTTTCGTTAAAGTTTTGGAGATGTTCTCATGGGACAAAAACCATCGCGCATTTCCAGGGGTTGATGAAACAGCAATTTTAGGTAAGAACGTCAAACTCGGTGAGCGCGTCTCAATTCAAGCGTTTACTTACATCGCTGACAACGTTGAAATTGGCAATGACACCGTCATTCAACCTTTCGTCTATATCGGTGAAGGCTCTAAAATCGGGGCTGATGGGCTTATCTATCCACACGTGAATATCCGAGAGGAAGTCACAATTGGAGACCGAGTGATTATCCACTGTGGCGCTGTTATTGGAAGTGACGGTTTCGGATTCGCGCCGGTCAGCAACCGACACCACAAGATTCCGCAGATTGGGACTGTCGTTATTGAAGATGATGTCGAAATTGGTGCTAATACGACCATTGATCGGGCAACGCTTTCGGAAACACTCATCAAACGTGGCACGAAGTTGGATAATCTTGTCCAAATCGCGCACAACGTTGTGATCGGCGAAGATTGCTGCCTCGCCGCACAAGTTGGTATCGCTGGAAGTACCACGCTCGGCAATCGAGTCAATATCGCAGGACACGGCGGGGCTGCAGGACATCTAACGCTTGGGGATGACAGCGTCGTTTACGCGAAATCCGCGGTTACAAAAGATATGCCTGCCGGAAGTCACCTCTCCGGATTTCCAGCGCGCCCGCATAAGCAGGAATTACGAATTCACGCCGCAACCCGAAAACTCCCAGAACTGCTCCCTGAATTCGCAAAACTCCAGAAACGCATGGAAGAACTCGAAGCAAAGCTTCAAGAGTTAGAGGATGAATCATAGCAGCACTCCTGACAGGAAGGGGGGAAGAACCGCCATTTTGGCTATCTCCCGCACTTCCAACCTTCCAACCTTCCAATCCATCCGAAGATCAAAAACGTCCGTTTCATCTTTAAACTTGCTTAATTCTGAAATCTACCATAATAAACTGGGAGTCAAAATCTCGGAAATGAAAACGCTGTTCGCATATCTTGAACTGACGCGCCCTCTTAACGGAATTATCGCTTTTATCTCCGCATGGCTCGGTGGGATGTTCGCCAGCCAAGACACCATCCAAAATCTTGTTGACATTCGGCTTTGGTTGGTTTCTATCGCCGCATTCATCATGCTTTCTGCTGGGAACGCCATAAACGATTATTCCGATTATAACATTGACCAAATTAATCGACCACGACGACCGCTACCTTCTGGACGCATTCGGCGCGTAGATGCACTGATTTTTGCGGTGATTCTTGTTGCTATCGGTATCTATTTGGGGACACTTATTAATAGAAACGCAACAGCGATTGCAATTCTCGTATTCGCCGCACTCGCGACTTACGCACGCTGGCTGAAACGTATACCATTTGTCGGCAATTTAGTCGTGAGCAGTTTAACCGGTTTAACCTTTATCTCTGGCGGCATCGCGATAGATTCGGTGCAAGGCACACTGATTCCAGCAATCTTTGCGTTCCTGTTCACAACAGCGCGAGAAATTATCAAAGACCTTGAAGATACAGAAGGCGACTTGAAAAACAGTGTGAAAACACTCGCCATTCTCAACCCACAACTCGCTGTAAAGACAGCTATCGGTTTCATGGGGTTGGTTATTCTATTCAGTCCTATCCCCTACCTTTTTAGCGGGTATTCATGGCATTATCTGTTGGCAGTTGTACTCGGTGTCGATTTGGTCCTGATCGGATGTGCTATCCGCCTGTTACGTGATGCTTCCAAAGAGAGTTGTACCGCCATCCAACGCTGGATGAAGTGGGATATATTCGTCGGACTCGGTGCAATCTATCTCGGAACCTTTCTATGATAAACTACGATGAAGTCATTGCTTTCTTAGAAAAAGAAAATCCCGATGCTACGGTCGTCTCTCACTTTAAACAGGCGTACCACACCTTTTCTAAGACAGGTGAATGGCACCAAAATTATCAGGTGCTTACCGCAGGTTGGCAGAAGTTCGATGGAGTCTTACTAATGACACAAGGGGCCACCTTTGATACTGATTATCAAGTCTATCTTACTGCCATGACCGAGCGAAGTCTGAGAGAACTGCTCTTGGCTTTTCCAAGACGATGCTCCGGAATGTTCCACCTAACAGAAAAGTGGATGGACAACGGAATACACGATGTCTTAGAAGGTGAATTTGTTCATACAGATGATGGAAGATTTTATCGCGGTATTAAACGCGGAAGTGCTGTAGTAGAGCAGCGAACTATTTCTAAACGCAAAGATGCAGTTGCCGCAGATATGCGTAAATTAGCCACCTTGAAGGGCAAACTTGAATATTCGCAATTTGTTGTCGAAGGAGATCTGATGGTAGAACGGGCAATTAGAGACGGACTCCCTATTGAGAGAATCCTTTATACCACTGCCCTCTTTGAAACATCGGAAGGGCAAAGTCTCTTAAAGCGAGCATCTGCCGATAATATTTCCTGTTACCAAGTTAACCATGGTGTGATGGGTTCAGTCACTACAAACCGCCCGGTACCACCAGTTATAGCATCGGTATACTTTAACTTTCGGCACTTTTTGTCAGAATCCGGTCAACCCAATTTTCACTTTAGTCCCGGATGTACAATACTCATCGCTGAGAACATCGTAAACCCAGACAATTTGGGTATGACATTGCGGACAGCAGATGCAGTCGGAGTATCCGCCGTCCTGCTGAGTCATATAGGCGCGAGTCCGTTTCATAAAAACTGTGTGCGTGCGTCACGAGGCGCGGTTGGACGTTTACCGTTGTACTATGCAACAGATATCGGTGCCGCGATTGAGACACTACGTCTATCAGGCTGGAGTGTATTAGGCGGAACATCCAATGCAGAAAAAGAGTTATACACCACGAAATTCTCGCTGCCTACCGCTGTTGTTGTTGGCAATGAGAATATGGGATTGTCTCCTGAAACGCGAGCGTCCTGTACAGAACTCGTCCGTATTCCGATGGCATCTGGACAATCATCGCTCAATGTAGGAGTCGCAGCAGGTGTTCTGCTCTATGAGGTGGCGCGACAGTGTAGCATTTGACAAATCGCCGAAAATATGGTACAATTCTAAAAGAGTAGGCGGCGCGCAAATCTCTAAAAAATCCCAGTTTGCAAGCCAAAATTTAACGATTAGATGAAAAGGACACATCGCATTTGAGATCAAATTCGGTTCTCGACTACTTCAATGTGGTGCTAAAAAAGCATAACGCTGGTTATTTTGTTTTAATCGATCCGGAGCAGTGCGAAGTCGATAAATGTGCCAAACTCGCAGTGGCGGTCGAGCAGGCTGGCGCAGATGCTATCTTGTTAGGCGGCAGCTTTTTAACAAACGATTTGCATCCAATTGCGAAAGCACTCAAGCAGGAGACGGAACTCCCTATCGTGCTTTTCCCGGGTGATTCAATGCATCTTACACCACATGCAGACGCTATTCTCTATATCAGTCTGATTAGTGGACGCAACCCGAACTATCTCATTGGCGAACAAGTTAAGGCAGCACCGTGGATACAGCGCTATGCCCTTAAACCTATCCCGACCGGTTATATGCTTATTGAGGGTGGCAACAGAACCGCTGTCGAATTTATGAGCGGGACGGCACCTATTCCACGCGATAAGCCGGATATCGCGGGACCACACGCGTTGGCTGCGGAATATCTCGGCATGCAAATGGTATATTTAGAGGCAGGCAGCGGGGCAGCGCAGCCTGTACCTGACCAGATGATCTCCGCTGTGAAAAACCAAATCAGCATTCCATTAATCGTCGGTGGCGGCATTCGTACACCGAAAATCGCTGCAGAAAAAGTGAAAGCAGGTGCCGATTTCATCGTCACAGGCAATGTGCTCGAAAAAAATGGCTCCTTTGAATTAATGAAAGATTTCGCCAACGCTATTCACGCTTAAAATATGGTCTTACGCGTGCTTTTCAGACACGCATTTCAAAAAATAAAGGAACTTCATAATGGCTGAAGTTAAAAAAATAAAAATAGAAGCAGAAGTAGAAGAATCTTCAGATAACGATTCCGCCGACAATAAAGAGGGGCAAGAAAAAACGCTTGTCACCCGCATGCGGGAAATCGCGGAGGTGGCTCTTGATACTATCAAATCAGAAGTCAAACAAGAGATCGAAGAACGGATTTCTCCGGTAGAAGAAACTGCTACCAACCTTACATCGCAGGTTAAGGATGAGGTAGAGGCGATTGTCCAACGCGTGCGTGATCAATACGAAACAGAACGTGAAGAACTATTGCAGGCAGAGATTGATAAAGAGGTAGAGACTGCTGTGCAAGCAGTTCATCAAGAATATAAAGCGGAACGCGATCGCCTCCTACGTACAGCAGCGGAAGCTGAGAACACTAAAAAACGCTTACAAACCGATTATCAGCGGCAACTCAAGTTCGCTAACGAAGGCATCCTTGAGGGAATGGTACCGGTGCTGGATAGTTTGGAAGCCGCTATTAAAAGTGTAACTGAGAAAGTTGAAGAAAGCACGCCAGCGTTCACAACCTTTAATGAGGGTGTACAACTGGTTCACAAACAGTTATTGGATGCGCTCAAAACCCACGGATTGGCACCAATCGTAGCGGTTGGTGAAACATTTGATCCAAATCAGCATGAGGCACTCCTTGTTACCCCATCGGATGACGTGCCAGACGGAAAAGTGATTGAGGAATTCCGGCGTGGTTATATGTTACATACCCGTGTGCTACGCGCCTCGCAAGTAGTCGTTTCACAGGGACCGGCGAAAGAAGAAGAAACATCAAATGATACCGCAGATGATACGGAGGAAACTGATGCTGCTGAATAAGGACAAAAAAGGGAGGATATAATGCAAAAACGCGACTACTATGAGGTGTTGGATGTCAATCGCGATGCCGACGCAGACGAAATAAAAAAGGCTTATCGCAAACTTGCCATCCAATTTCATCCAGATAAAAACCCTGACGATAAAGAAGCCGAAGATAAATTTAAGGAAGCTACAGAGGCTTATGAGGTCCTGCGCAACACTGAGAAACGGCAACAGTACGATAGATTCGGTCATGCCGGACTCGAGGGCATGGGCAGCGATTTTGGCGGGTTCGGTGTGAATTTAGACGATATTTTCAGCGATGTCTTTGGAGACATCTTCGGCGGACTCGGTGGCAGGCAACGTGGACCACAACGCGGACGCAGCTTACAATACAACCTTGAAGTAACCCTCGAAGATATTATCCACGGCAAAGAGACCACAATTCAGGTGCCTCGCGTTGAAACCTGCCCCGAATGCAGCGGCAGCGGCGCAAAGAAAGGGACGCAAGTGATAACGTGTCCGCAATGCTACGGCAGAGGTCAAGTCAGCCAATCCCAAGGCTTCTTTACAATGTCCCGGACCTGCCCGCAATGCCGCGGCGAAGGTGAAATCATTCAAGAACCCTGTCCATCCTGTACCGGAAAAGGTCTCGTCCGAAATACACAGGAGATTAAGTTTAATGTGGATAAAGGCGTTGATACCGGTTTTAAATACCGATTAACCGGTGAAGGTGAAGCGGGAACCAACGGCGCACCTCCGGGCGACCTATTTGTTGTGATCAAGGTCGCACCCCATGAACGTTTTGAACGCGACCGAAACGATCTCATTACATCCGCCAAAATTTCGTTCGTCCAAGCCGCACTCGGTGGAAAAATCGAAGTTCAAGGCGTTCATGGACGCGAAGAACTCAATATTCCGCCCGGCACACAATACGGGGCACGCCTGCGTATCCCGAATAAAGGGGTACCCCATTACAGACGCTCTTATTCAGGCGACTTGGTTGTTGAAATGGAAATTGAGACCCCAAAACAGTTGAATGAGGAACAGCGAAGGAAATTAGAGGAATTCGCAAAACTCCGCGGTGAATCTTACCACCATGAACACGGCTTTTGGGGCAAATTGCTCGGCCGGCATGACGACGAAGAATCCTAATAGAGAACGGTTCAATTCCCATCAGCGTATGCACGTGGGGACCTGAAAATGGATTGGGCAAAAATTACGGTAACTACCTCATACAACGCTGCCGAGACTGTCGCTAACTGTCTCTTTGAGATGAGTGCAACCGGTGTTGAATTCAAGGAGAACGATACCCCTAATGTACAGTTGATTGCCTACTATCCATTAGATGATAGAGTCGGCGCACGCGTGCAAAAGCTTAAAGACTTTCTCGCGGAACTTCCAACCTGGGAGATTCAGACAGACCCGGCTACAATTGACTTAAAACACGTCAAATCTGAGAAATGGGAAGAAGCCTGGAAAGCAGCTTTCCCACCGCAACGGGTCGGAGAACGGATTTTCATCGTACCCTCGTGGCACGATTCCCTTCACAACGAAACAGACGTTTTAATCCAACTTGACCCAGGCATGGCGTTCGGCACGGGATACCACCCTACCACCCGACTCTCCCTCGAATTGTTAGAACACACTGTCGAACCCTTCCACCACATTGCGGACATCGGAACGGGGTCCGGTATCTTAACAATTGCCGCTATCAAATTAGGCGCGAAACAGGTTGACGCAATTGAAATCGATCCGACGGCAACCCCTATCGCAGCAGCGAATTTCCAAACAAATGCTGTGACACAACAGGTGTACTTAGCTCAAGGCGATGGACTCAAAGATGTTGACAGTAAATACCATCTCATCATCGGCAACATCTTAACAAATGTGATCCTTCCGATCATTCCAGAGTGCACACCGAGACTACACCCCGCAGGAATCGTCATCTTTTCTGGGATTCTGGAGACTGAACTCGCACAAGTTCAATCGGCTTTAGAAGCAAATCGATTTGAATGTCTTCAGGTCATAAGCGAAGCAGAAGACAATATCACTTGGGTAGGAATTAAGGCGAGACTCCGATCTCAAACCAAGGTAACTCCGACTTGAAACCGCACCGAATTACTTACTCTTGTTTCTCCTCCTTCGATAGTCCGTGGCAGAGGTTGCACCTACCGAGATTCAGATGTGGCATCGTCGGTGATTTTTCATCGCCTCTTAAATGACATTTCAGACACTCAACCGCTTCCTCTGAGCCGCGATGCACCTCAATATTAGAACGCGCAGGCGCAGCGTTGAAGAAGAGGATAACCATAACAATCGCAAAGATGAGACCAATAACGCAGACAATATACATAAGCGTCTTGGCACTGGCTTGTTCTGTTGGCATGTATTTAAGACAAAACTCCTTATTGGAAAAATGGAAAGAGAGTCGATAGGTTTTCTGCTGTCAGTGATGTCCCGTACTCACAGCCTTCAAATGCTTCAGCATACTCGATGTGTGTGCCTACTTCTTCGCCATAGAGGGCTATGAGCACATCGCGATACTTTTCGGCTGTCACGCGAAAACGATTTAAGAGCCGTTCACTCAGCCAGGCGCGCCGTGCCGAAGCATCAGGCGGAACAGCGTCCAATGTGCCGCTATTGTACGGAAGCCATTCATAGAACTGCGATACGTGGCAGTGAAGCATGTCAATCTTTTGTTCAATAACAGCGTCGATACCGACAACGACATCTGGCGTGAACGGATAGGGCTTCATGAAACCGTCACTCAAATAGACGATAACAGGATTTTTCTTCAGATGTGGCGTGAGGGCACAAATATTCGGCACGGTAACCATATACGCTGCATCTTGTACCAACGTTGACGTATACCGATGATCCGGATGGTAATCGTTCGGTCGATGGGTCATAATCAAATCTGGACGGAATTCGCGAATGGCGCGAATAATCTGATAGCGGTTTTCCAATGTCGGCATCAGTTCGCCATCGTGATTATCAAGCAGTTCATATTCAAGGGTGCCGATAACTTCAGCAGCGGCTTGTGCTTCAGCGTAGCGTCGCCGCGCCAACGGAACGCCACCCATTTCGTGGTGGCCAGCATCTCCGTTTGTAACGGAGACAAACTTAACACGGTGTCCCTGTTGTAAATATAGGGCAGCAACACCGCCGGCTTTAATATCACAATCATCTGGATGTGCCCCGAAAACTAAAATATTCATCTGTTTTTTTACCATTAGGTTGATCGGTTTTGTCCGTTGTCCAAAATCGAATCCGACTTCCATCTTCCGACAACGGAGAAAAATGAGCAAGGACCATAAATTAAAATATGGAAAACTGGAAAGTTGAAGTCTACTATAAACCTGAAGTCCCCGATACCGTTGGGCAGGGCATCCTTGAGGATATTGCTGACCTCGGTATCAGTGATGTTGATTCAGTCCGTACAGCTACAGTCTATTGGATTGAAGGCTCTCTTGACACACAAAGTATTGACCGAATTGGTTCCGAACTCCTCGCCGATCCGATCACACAAACATACACCTTTGCTACGCAAAATGACACCGCAAAAGGTTGGACACTTGAAGTACAATTCAAACCCGGCGTTACCGACGCAGTTGGCGATAGCACCGTCAAAGGCATCAACGATTTAGGCATCACCGGTGTCACCACCGTCCGGACCGGACATAAGTACTGGCTAACAGGTGCCTTGAACGCTGAGGTCATTGAGACCATCGCACAGCGTCTCCTCATGAACGATGTCATTCAAACATTCACTTATCAAAAACCTACATCTTCATAGATATATTTCAAGTCCCCCTGATAAGGGGGATTTAGGGGGTTCTGGCAAATGGTTTATGAGACACACACTAACTCGCATACACCCGAATCACTGTACCTAAATGAAACCGAACTAACGTGGCTGTTGCCGCTTGACGGAGTATGAAACGGAGACCTGTGATTGGACTCACGCGCTTCGGCTTACCCAATGTAACGTCATCAAACCCGTGCTTCCGAAGCAACTTCGGCAAGGAATACGCAGAAAAATAGTAGAGATGATCGTGTGGATGGACGTACGGCCAATCCCCTTTCTGAAGCCGACTCTGTAGACTCTCACCATTCGGTACTTCAATAACTAAGGTACCAGTTCCCGGTTTCAGAACACGACGTAACTCACTGAGGAACGGATTCAACTCGGAAATATGTTCTAACACATGGTAAAGCACAATCGTGTCGAAATACGCTGACGGAAAGGCTGCCTCAAAGATATCTGCACACCGTACATCAAGTTTATACTTTTCCTGTGCAAACGCACTCCCGCTCTTAGACGGATCAATCCCGTACGGTTCCCACCCGTGTTCACGAGATAGATGGAGAAAAGTACCGATGCCACACCCCACATCCAACAATCGTCCTTTGCTTGGATGTTGTTCCTCCAACTCTATGAGGCGTTCGGTCATCTGCAACCACTCCATGCTATCCGTACGAATACGCTCCACTTTATCAGGAGGATAATAGGTCTCGGTGTACGCTGCCTCAAGCGTCTGACGGCTGACTCTTGGATTCACATACCGCAACCGGCACTGCTTGCAAATAACCACTGACAGGGAGTCTTTATCAAAAAGCGGTTCTGCCATGTCCTGTTCACATATAGGGCAGTCAATATGTTCTAATGTGTTCATCAACGCCACCACTTTTCAAACGTCCTCTTCTGTAGGAGCGAGTTGTGCTCGCGATTGTTTAACCCTGATTAAAACAGCGGCACGCCTTGCGCTTCCACATAAACCGAATAGAGCGATTGACTACCCATCATAAACAGCCGGTTCCGTTTTACGCCACCAAAGCAGAGGTTCGCACAGATTTCAGGAAGATGGATTTTGCCAATAATTGTGCCGTCAGCGGCAAAGACATGCACGCCATCGTAACCATCACCAACCCAGCCAGCACTCGCCCACAGATTTCCATCAACATCGCATCGAATACCATCAGCAATGCCGGGAGCCATATCGCAGAATACCTCTTGTTTGCCCAACCGCTCGCCGTCTATGACATCGTAGACATAGATATACCGCGGCGTTCCGTCTGTATGCGTAACGCCGGTATCAACGATATAGAGTTTATCATAATCGGGCGAAAAGCAGATACCGTTCGGTTTCTCGAGTTCAGCCGTCGCTACGGTTGCTTCCCCAGTATCAGGGTTGAGACGATAAACGCAGGTCGGCAATTCAAACTCGGCGATATGGCCTTCGTAGTTGAGCATAATCCCGTATCCGGGATCCGTAAACCAGATACCGCCATCAGGATGCACCGCGACATCGTTCGGGGCGTTGAGCGGTTTACCGTCAAAATTGTCCATCAGCACTGTAATTGTTCCGTCGTATTCTGTGCGTGTGACGCGTCGTGCGCCGTGCTCACAACTGATAAGCCTTCCCTGCCGATCGCGGGTATGCCCGTTGCTATAGTTTGACGGTTTTCGATAGGTACTTACCTGACCAGTGGATTCCTCCCATTTCAGAATCCTGTTGTTCGGAATATCGCTCCAAAGCAGATACCCGCCATCACCGAACCAAACAGGTCCCTCTGCCCAGCGCGACCCTGTCCACAGAAGTTCAACAACGGAGTTGCCAATCTTATATTCTCCAAAACGGGAATCCAGTACCTCAATCGCCGGATCCGGGTAGCGGACAACCGTTCCATCCCACTTTCTTTCTGGTGGTGTATGCATGCAATTTCCTCCAAGTTCACTGCAAATAGCAAAATGCTTTCGGTTCTGCAATAGTATACCACAAATCCATGTTTTACGCAAAATCTTGTCACCAACCTATTGTAGGAGCGAGTTTTACTCGCGATCTCTGTGCTGTAAGAGCGAGTGTTTTGCTTGGCAAAATGCGTGAAAAACCGAAAACTGAATCGCCCTGTTTATCCACTAAAAAAATTTGACACCCGCATAAAAACATAGTATAATTATACTACACTAAAAACAAGTTAGAAAATATCTTGCATAAAACCCGAAACAACCCAAATATGACATTCGCCTTGGTATCTTTTTGACACAAAAAACCTGTTTTTGGTATCTTTCAAGGCACAGGATAAAACACCCAGCAAAAATCAAATAAAGCCGAACCATCTATGCCTATGAAAAGATGCAACACTCCCTCAACAAAATAGACGAACAGACCCTTGAAGACCTACATCTATACGACACGAAAATTTGGAACAAATTATACGGTTTTCAAAAAGATGGGGCCAAAAGCGTAATTGCCCGCCTATTACGACACAACGGTTGTATTTTAGCAGACAGTGTCGGCTTAGGAAAAACATACACCGCCCTCGCGGTGATAAAGTTCTTTGAATTGCGAAACGAACGCGTTCTTGTCCTCTGCCCGAAAAAACTCCGTGAAAATTGGGCACGCTATCAAGCAAGTCATAATCAAATATCTAATCTGGGATTTCTCACAATTGATCGGTTCGTGTAAAAAATAAGTGCTAATGCAATTT
>VXZK01000189.1 GCA_009845545.1 Candidatus Poribacteria bacterium | reverse complement strand
CTTCAGACCTTGGGTCTATCCCGCACTTCAACATTAAACTGTTATAATGTCTATTCTTCTAAAGGCGTGCCAGTCTTCTGGAGTTTTTCGAGGAGCCTTAGTGCCTCCGGCAATGCCAATGCCCAACCTTCTGGTGACAAATCGTGAGTATACATAGAAATGGCGTGCTTTTGAAACGCATCGGAGAGGCGTGGGATATCTGCTTCGTCCCGAAATGTAGCTACAAAGAAAGCCCCGCCACTCGGTGCAGCCTTCTCAACAAGGAGAATACAAGTATCCACACTTGCTTTAAAAACTGAAAGATCCCCAAAATCAAGCAGTTTGTGAATGGATACTTTATCGGTAAAGAACTGCCGAAGTTTCTTACCGTATCTTCCTCGCAGAAACTTATTAGAGGAGATGTAAGTGAGAATCCCATCTGCGCGAAGTAGTTCTGTCCCGCGCTTGTAAAAGTAAACGTAAAGATCCGCCATACCTGTAAAGAAATCACCAAACCGAGTCTTCAAAGTAGTCTTGAGATGATGAATCTTGTGATGCCGTACATAGGGTGGGTTACCAATGACAATATCAAATCCGCCCTCTTGGAATACCTCTGGAAACTCAACCTGCCAGACAAATTCATCATCGCTTGCTTGCCATTCTTGAAGGTTTTCTTTGAGTTCAGCAATCTCCGCTCGGAGTCTCTGTTTCTCTGGGTCGGTGTGGGTAACCAGAAATTCGGCCTGATGTTCCTGAATCTGATCAATCAAATGACTCGCGAGGCTGATCTGTTCGGGTGCGGGTCCCGTCAAACTATCACCTGTTGCGACTTTATAATCGAGGTTGGGCAGCGGTTCTGGGATATTACCTTCATAATCAACAGCGAGGCTTAACCACAAACGGAGCATAGCGATATTGACGGCGAATTCGTCTTTGTCCACGCCGTAGAGGTTTTGCTGAATGATGTCGAGTTTGCGTTGATAGGTCGTTTTGGGGTCAACGTTACTGCTTTTGAAAAGAGCATCTCGCAAGCGGAGCAATTCGCCCATCACACCGAGTAGATAGGCACCACTGCCGCATGCGGGGTCACAAATACGGAGCGTTTGTAGTACTTTCAGCACTTTTTCCGGATCGCGTATTGCTTCCGCATCGCCATCATCAACGAATACCTTGAGGGTTTCCGGTGTCTCAGCGGTTTTATTCTGGAGGCAGATTTTCAAACTTTCCCGACACATGAAGGAGACAACGGGACGCGGTGTGTAGTAGCTGCCGGTGTCGTGTCTGCCGGTTACGAGTTCTTCAAACACTTTTCCAAGCATCTCTGGGTCTACGGCTACCTCAATATCAAGGGGTGTGGATTCGGTTACCGTGAAGTTGTATCGTTCAAAAAGTTTCAGGATCTCGGCAAATTTGTCGTTTGGAATATGTACATCGTTGCGTTTATCATAATCCTGCATCTCAAAAAGTCCGCCGTTGAGAAACGGGACTTCTCCCCGACGTTCAATAGCTGCAGATGACTCCTCTGGTTGGTCCGCAGCATTACCAAGTCCATGAAAGAAAGCCCAAAAGAGCCGGTCGTTTAGAAAGTTTTCGTCTGTTTGTGTCTCTGTTGCATCGAAGAGGGAGCGGAGGTAATCACGATTACCGTTGTAGGTGAGCCATCCTTTCTTTTCTATGAAACGGAGAAACATCAGTCGGTTAAAAAGGCGTTGCGTGTAGAGTCGGCGTGCTTCTGTTTCACCTTCTGGAATGCCTTCAACAGCGTTTTCTACTTGGGCAAAAACGCGTTGGTAGTCAGCGAAGAATTTATCGGTGACTGCCTCTACATCAAATGCCGCTTGCCATGCTTTTATCCATGCCTCGTCATCTGTAAACCCGTGGCTTGGAAAAGTGAGCGCGGGTAGGTTATATTCACAGAGCTTGCGGATGTGGGTATCACCCTGTTCCCAAGAAAAGATGGAAAGCACAGCACGTCGCCAGTTTTCGTTGGACGCGAAGTGTGCAAAAGCGAAACGTTGAAAGTCGGTTGTGGTACAGATAAAGAGAAGGTGGTCGTGTTCCCAAGTGGGGAGACTTGAATTTCGGTTGCGTCTTTCAACAAGTCCGCGGAGCACACGGCGCAGTGCGGTTCGATAGATGTCCTCGCTGTTGAATTGAAGGAAAAAGATACCCCACGGCTGCGTATCCTCAAAAATTCCAAGTGTGGGTTGACTGGGTGGGAATGGCGGTAATTGCCAATAGTCCGCGATCCGACCTTGCGTGAGTTCATCGAGGTCAAGGTCTTCAGCAGATAAAGAATAGGCTACGTCTTCAAATTCAACGTCTTCGGGGATGTGCCAACCAAGTTTCTCGCGTAAGAAATCTAAAAGCGTGTCAAAGTTACGGATGCAGTGAATATCGTTTGGTGTTATGTCGGGCATTCGATTGTTTCCAAATCAGGTGGCATGTGATTCAGAGACTGGCTCTGTGCTTGTCTCTAACGGCGCGTTTGATGTTGTTAATTGTTCGCTTGCGAACTCACTGCTGTCATTCTCTGTTGTTAGTAGTTCGATTGAGAGCTGCCATCCGAGTGCCTTGAGAACGACACTCAGGGTTCCAAGATGCAGTGGATCTCCGCTGTATAGAAATTCTGAGAGGACTTTCGGGGTGATGCCAGCTTGCTTGGCAATTTTGGAAGTCCCGCCTTGGGCTTCTACAACATTCCGGATCCCCTTTAGAAAAAAGGGTGTGTCTCCATCAACGAGATATTCTTCCAGTGAAACTTGGAGGTAACTCATCGCTTTTTCGCGATTGGCGAGTTTTTCAATTAGGAATTCGTGCCATGTTGTTAGTTTTTCCATTATAGTGTCTCCTTGTATTGTAACCAATAGTCCTTCGCCCGCGCAATATCCCTTGTTTGTGACGACTTTGTGCCTCCACAGAGAAGAAGCACGATTGTGTTATCTACTTCACCGAAATAAATACGATAGCCGGGGCCAAAATGAAAACGTAATTCAAAAACGCCTGCACCAACTGATCTATAATCGCCCCAGTTACCATCTGCCATCTGATCCAGTCTTTTATCAATTCTACTTTGCAGATTTAGATCTCGAAGTGTATCATACCATTCAGCAAAAGGCTCTTTTCCATTCGGGGTGCGGTAGAATTGCAGTGCTCGCGGCTGTGTATGACGCATTGATGATATCTCGTTCTTATCCAAGCGATGTATTTCCAAAGTATATCACAAACTCAACAGAAAGTCAAGGTTTTCGGTATCAAGAGATCTCCATCCATGCGATGAGTTTAGGTTTAGCCCCCATAGGTGCTTGTATCTGCATGAGGTACTTGCGTATGTGGCGTTCAATTTTTTTCCGTGCATCTACGAGCCCACCGGGCCCGTTTTCTGTCCAGCGTGTGGTATTCTCATCACACCGGATTTCGGGCCAGATCTCCTCAACATTATCAAAGACCTCATCAATCTCAGTGTCATAGAAGCACCATTTGATTTCACCGTTTGGCATCTCATAACAACAAAAAAGTCCAACGGAGCCAAAGCGATCAAGCGGAATGGGTTCGCCATCGCGATTGAGAAAAGGCGGTGGCTCGTCATCTACACCTTTACCGGAAAAGAGGCGCATTGGAAGATCGGGCAGTTGCTGCCATAACTGAGGGTTTGATTCAGAAATGCGCTGACGTTCAAGGTTCATCAATTCCTCAATGCTTTCCCTACCTTCATATCGCTCGTTGAACAGTCGGAGGGTTTCATCATCGTCATCGGGCGAAACAAACTTCCCTTCAATACCGAGGGTTCGGCTGATGCGAAGGATTTTACCATCAACGCGTTTTCGGAGTTTGAGGATGTCATCAAGTTCCTCCGGGGGCAGGAAATTCCAGACGTGAACAGTCGGATTTGTGCGATTGAGTTGCGTCTCAATTTCTGGGTCAAGCCGTCGGTCTAATCTACCGATGCGCTGCATAAGACGGACGGGATTCCAGTGCAGATCGTAATTGATGATAACGGATGCATCTTGCAGGTTAAGCCCCTCAGCGAGAACATCTGTCGTAATGAGTGTCTGAACAGGTCCAACGCTTTCAGGAGATTTCCGATTATAGCAAGGTGAAAAGCGTTCAATAATCTCCTCGCGGTTGACTTTACGTCGGCTATCAATTTGTTCAATATGCCTGAAACCTGCTTGCTGTAGTTGAGCGTAGAGATACCGAGCGGTGTCGCAAAATTCCGTAAAAATAAGCAACTTCTCATTCGGGTGCTTTTTTAATAGGTTTAGCAGCTGCTGGAGTTTATCATCTTTTTCCGTGTCTGGTTCGCTAGCTAATTCGTCAGCATAAAAAGATCTATAGATCTTACTGAGTAGGACTGTCAAGAAGTTCATATCCTCTAAAACGTCGTCAAATAACCTATCCAGATCGTGATCTTCTGGAATGAAAACGTCTTCGTCCTCAACCGAAGCGAGATCGTCCTCTTCTTCGGAAGGGTTGGATGCAACAGAGTTTAGCAGAGTTTCCAAGGGATTCTGTGTTAAAATTCCATCCTCTTGAAGTCGTTCTCGAATGTGCTTTTGGACAACCCCCCACCATCTTGTATTTGTGCCTTCCCACATTCTAAAGCGTTCAGGTGCGTATTTTTCAAGCCACTCTGCCATCTTGAGGAGTAGATTCTCAATCGTTGCTTCAAACGCTCGCCATGAACTTTCCAAACGTTTGAGTACAAGCGTCCGGATGAGACCGATTACTTGTTTTTCGCGCTGTTCAATCTGTTTTTCTGGGTTTCTGTGATACTTGACTGTGTTATAGACAGCCAGATTGAGAAACGGATTATGTCGATCAAAGGCTTTCCGTAATTCGTCATAGAGGGTTCCATAAACCCGGCGAAGCGAATAGTCAACTGTAGGTTCTATAATACGCTCCGGAAAGAGGATATGCGTTCCAAATGCCATCTCCGCATCTTTGATGTACTTACGGCTCCGCTGAATCAATACTTGTTTCAACAGTGGATCTTGTCGCAAAAAGTCATCTTCTTCAACTTGATCGGTAATTTCGGTGGTTTCATCCTCAAGCTGTCTTTCCATGTCGCGAAAGTATTTACGAAAATCATGCATGCCGATGCTGGCGAAGTGCCTTCTGTTGTTCTGTGCGAAATAGTTAATCAGATGATAAATGTCGTCAAGGCTATTATTGATTGGCGTGGCAGTGAGGAGATAGAGTTTTTTGTTTCTGGCAAGCTCCATTAGAAGTCTACCACGGTTGGAATTCGGGTTCCGAAAATGGTGTGCTTCGTCAATAATAATAACATCAGTGTGATCCCGGAAGTAGCGACGCTCTTTTTCGTTTATCCCGTTCTGACGACCAAGATCAGTATGCAATTTAATCCTGAAGTGCTCTTGGAGCAGAAAGTCATATTTCGATTGTAGCCGAAAGTCAATCTGACTGTTCCAAACACTCTCTGCGATGGATTTGGGGGGTCACTTACCCCCATTTTTTTTGGAGATCAGTATGTGGTTGATATTGTTAGGTT
>VXZK01000364.1 GCA_009845545.1 Candidatus Poribacteria bacterium | reverse complement strand
ACCTAACAATATCAACCACATACTGATCTCCAAAAAAAATGGGGGTAAGTGACTTTCATGCAGATGTATAATCCTGCCCATCCACTAATCTTGAAAACCTTGGTTCGGACAACTGAAAACTGACTACTGATGGCTGATAGCCGACTGCCTCTATAGCATTGACTTTTCGATTTTTCGTTGTTATACTGACGCAAAGGCAGGTACAAAACCGATGCTTCAAAAATTTTTATTTTCTCTGCTACTATTGTTATCTGTCGGTATACTGCATTCGAGTACACCGATTTCTGCACACGATGCTTTCTATCCACACCATCGCGAGGATTTTGAGAACATGGCGCGCCGTCGCGAATTACGAACAACTGTCCTTCTCAGCACGGTTGTTTTTCTCTGTGTGCTTGGGGCAGTTGTCTATGTTGCCTTGCGAAGAAGTACAGATGATACTGATGTTGACAAAGGTGACGCGGAAACGGTTCAGGAACGCTTGAGGGATGCCGCAAATGGAGCCGCACGTGCTGCGCAACAGGGACTTGACACCACGGGCGATGTCGCGGAAGCTGCCTCAGCATGCTTTACAACCTATGCTGAGGCATTTGGTGTAACGTGGCGGTCACCTTCTTATGAACAGCGTCGTCCTGAATCAGTGCCGTACCAGATGCGATGCAAAATTGGGACGGATGTTGTCACCCTCAGCATTGATGCGCAAGTCGTTCAATTGAAGGTAGAGCACACACTGTCTAAAATAGGGTTGAGTTCGCAAGAAGCATCGAAAAGTGTGAGTGCAACTGTTGTACTGAAAAGATCGGGTGAGGGAGCCGAATAGGGGGTGCCGGTTACGTCGTGAGTCGGTTGATAAGTGAAGCACTATAGCCTGCCCCGAAACCGTTATCAATGTTGACAACAGTGACACCGGACGCGCAGCTATTGAGCATACCTAACAAGGCAGCGAGTCCACCGAAACTTGCACCATAACCGATGCTGGTGGGGACAGCAATGACGGGACAATCCACCAAACCTCCGACAACGCTCGGAAGCGCGCCTTCCATCCCCGCAATAACGATAATAACGCGGGCTGTCAGAAGCTTTTCGTGGTTGCTGATAAGGCGGTGTAATCCTGCTACACCGACATCGTAAAGGCGTTCCGGTGAGTTTCCCATCATCAGTACCGTTTCAGCGGCTTCCTCTGCAACTGGTAGGTCGGACGTGCCGGCAGAGACAACGAGAATCCCGGGAGTACCTTCTTCTTCAGATTGGGAAATGCTAATCGTGCGTCCGAGGTCGTTATAGCGGACCGCAGGTTGGATGGCTTTTACGGCTTCATACATCTCGGGGGTGGCGCGGGTCGCAAGGAGCGGGTGTCCCGCAGCGAGAATGCGTTCACTAATCTGCTTGACATGTTCAACCGTCTTCCCTTGACAGAAAATGACTTCCGGGAACCCTGTACGCAGCTGACGATGGTGATCAATTTTTGAGAACCCTAAATCTTCAAACGGAAGCGTGCGAAGAGATTGCAGCGCGTCATCCACTGCAATCTCTCCACCTTTAACCTCTTCAAGCAGGGCTCTTAACTTTTCAATTTCCATTCATTTAAGGACACGTACATCCACTGCTCGTAACGTTTGTAAGGGCGGGACGGGTCCCACCACAATTAAAATTAACATCTTGAGAAGAAACCATTAGGCTTGGTCAGTAGCCTCTTCATCGGTTCCGCCATTACCGCCAACGCCCGGGATGGACTCGGCAATTTTAGCGCGGACATCCGCAGAAACTTTACGACCCGCTTCTACGGCAGTCTTTACCTGTTCACCTGCTTCATGGAGACGTTCTTTTGAGGTATCTACGATGTCGTGAACGCTCTCTTTGCCTTGTTCCACGAGGGTCTGAGCACCTTCTCGCGCGCTACTTGCAGCTTGATGCGCGAGTTCAACCGTCCGGTTTTTCGCGTCAACCGAGGTGTCGCGAATTTTCTGTCGGGTCTCCTTACCGGAACTCGGTGCATAGAGCAAACTAACCACCGCGCCTGCCATAAAACCGGTGAAAAAAGCGAAGACCATTGTTAGCCCGTTGTTCTGTCCATTATTGCTCATTTGTTTATCCTTTCTACTCGGTTAAGTCTGTTTTGATGCTGCTTATACCATTTCTAAATGATGTTATAACATTATCGGTTTTCGTGAAATCCGTAGCACTGCGGAACAAACTAAAAGTTTGTTCTACGTAAAGAAACATTTATTAACAGAAATGGTATTACAAGCCAAAACTTATGAATTAAAATGGTGCCACTTGCAAGCCAAAACTTAGTGTTAAAGTTTACGAAAATCAGCGTTAAAAGTTTCAATTCTTATGTTTATCTCTTAGTGGAATTTAAGAATGCGCTCCATCATAATTAAACATTTAAGACTTCATAAAGTTGACATTCAGACTTTGTCCAATTCGTTTATTCGTTAGACGCGTCGGCTATCGGTGTATCTGCTTCTGAATCCTGTGGCTGTGTGGCAGTGAAACTGTCCCATCCCGCTTTGATGCCTTGCCACAAACTTACGATATCTGCAAGTGAGACCGCTATCTGATTGCGGAAAAACGTCGCCTGTTCAATTGTCTGTCCAGAAAAACCGCTTACTTTCTGAACCAGTTCTTCAAGTTGTTGAATGCTTTGATTCAGGGCACCACTCATTTCTTGGATATTATGCACAGTCGGTTGAATTTCCGATTCGCTGATTCCTTGTAAGGATGCTGTCAACCCGTTTAGATTTTGTAGCAGTTCGGGGAGCTCCTCGTTTACCGCTTTCACCGTCTTATCCACATCAGTAATCAATTCCCCAATTTCTTGGTTGACCATGTTTTCTACGGAGTTCAAAGTGTTTCGGATGCTATTTAGTGAATTGCGAAAACTGCCAACTGCTGCGCAGAGATACCCTGCAAGTGCTGTAAGCGCAAGTAGCAAAACACCGAGGCTAAATTTCCAAAAAATAGAACCCATAAAACCCCAATCCATAATTCCCCCTTTACATGACCGCTGTAGAACACTACCCCATGATAGATGAATTGTCAGGCGTATTTATTTTGAAGGATGCGTATCCTACAAACTTAAGTTTGAAGCTGTTTTTTTACAATTTCACCCGCTGTATCAATTGCGGCGTTCACTTTGCTCGGATTTTTGCCGCCACCTTGTGCGAGTTCAGGACGCCCCCCACCGCGCCCGTCTGCTAACTGTGTTAATTCAGAGATAATTTTGCCTGCCTGTAAACCACGATTTTTCACCAAGTCCGAGGTTACACCGACCACAAAGGCGACCTCGTTTCCAGTCACAGCCGCAAGTGCGACAACACCAGATTCTAAGCGGGTTTTGAGTTCGTCAACGAGCCGACGCAACCCGTCTCTATCTGTGTCTGCAACACACGAAGCGACAACCCGAACATCTTCCACAAGTGTCGCGCCTTCGACTAAAGCATCAACGTTACCGAGCGCGTGTTGGCTCTTGAGTGCCTGAAGCTGCTGTTCCAATTCGCGTTGTTCTTGCAATAGCCGTTCGATCCGTTCGAGCAAATCCGTTTTGGGTGCTTTTAACAGACCCGCCGCGTTAGAAAGCAGCGCAGTCTCTTCTTGAATATTAGCCGCCGCTGCACTTCCCGTCAGTGCCTCAACGCGCCGGACACCCGCGGCGATGCTGCTTTCACTCATAAGCTTCACGAAGCCGAGTTCCCCAGTTGCACCGACATGCGTGCCACCACAGAGTTCAACGCTATAGTCTCCAGCTTGCACGACGCGGACGATATCTCCATACTTGTCCCCGAAGAAGGCTAACGCGCCTTTTGCTTTTGCGTCGTCCAGCGACGTTTCACTAATAGAAAGCGCATCATTTTCACGAATTTTTTCGTTGACGAATGCCTCAATCTCGCGGAGCTGATCCGCTGAGACAGATTCGTAGTGGGAAAAGTCAAATCGGAGTCTACCGGCTTCAACGAGTGAACCTGCCTGCCCGACATGTGTTCCGAGGATTTGCCGTAATCCGCTGTGTAGCAGATGTGTCGCGGTGTGGCTCACTGCAACGGCACTTCGGTGTTCAGTATCAATTTTTGCATGCACAGCGGTATACGGTGTAATTTCACCTGCAAGTACCTGACACTTATGAACAATGAGGTCTGCCGAGGGTTTGAGTGTGTCTTGGACAGTCAACTTTGCATTTGGACTCTCAATTATACCGGTATCGCCAACCTGTCCACCAGACTCGCCATAAAACGGAGTGCGATTCAGCAACACGAATACTTCGTCTCCCTCTTGCGCGCTGCCTACAGATTCCGCATTGGCAATTAGAGTGACAATCTCTGCGTCAGTGCTGTCTTGTGTATAACCGACAAATTCCGTTTCGCCATACTCTTTAAGGACTTCTGCATAGATAGAAATCTCTTCGTCTTTAGTACCGCCTCTCGCCTCCCACGCTGCCCGTCCACGCGCGCGTTGCTCCTCCATGCTATCTGCAAAGCCTGCATCGTCTACAGTAAATCCGCGTTCACGGGCGAGCATCTGGGTCAAATCGAGCGGGAAACCGAACGTATCGTGTAACTCAAAGGCACGCTTGCCATCAAGTTCGGTGTTATTTTCCGTTGTGAGTGTATCAAACGAGTGATCGAGGCGTTCTAAGCCGCGTTCAATTGTCTGATGAAAGCGATTTTCTTCACCTTGAATCGTGCGGGTAATAAATTCACTCCGTGGTAGAACATCAGGAAATACATCACCGAGCAATTCGATGACGGTATCAACGAGTCGGTAGATAAAGGCTTCGCCCATCTCTAATTTTTTGCCGTAAAGCACAGCGCGCCGCAAAATTCGGCGGATGACATAACCGCGCCCTTCGTTAGACGGCATTACACCATCCCCGATTGCGAACGTCAGACACCGGATATGATCAGCGATAACTCGATGCGGTAAGCCGCGTTCATCATCAAAATAGGCAGTGTCTGTCATATCAGCAATAGTTGACAAGAGTGGTGTAAAGAGGTCCGTCTTGTAGTTTGAATCAACACCTTGCAATATAGAGGTAATCCGCTCAAAGCCCATGCCTGTATCTACGTGTGTCGCAGGCAGCCGTTCAAGTTCACCGCTTTCGTTCCGGTTGTATTGAATAAACACCAGATTCCAGATTTCTCGGAACCGATCGCTGATGTTCGGACCGGTATTCGGGTCATTCGCAGTTTCAGGATAGGCTTCAACACCCATATCAACAAAAAGTTCGCTGCAGGGGCCGCAAGGTCCCGTCTCTCCCATTTCCCAAAAATTGTCCTTATCGCAGCGACGGATACGCGAAAGCGGGATATCTGTCTCCTGGAGCCAAAATTTCTCTGCTTCGTCATCTTCAAGATAGACTGTTGCCCAGAGAAGTTCCTTTGGAATCTGCCAGAGTTCGGTTACCAGTTCCCATGCGAAGGCGATCGCTTCCTGTTTGTAATAATCGCCAAATGACCAGTTTCCTAACATCTCAAAGAAAGTATGGTGGCTTGGCGAATAACCGACCTCTTCAAGATCGTTATGTTTACCGCTAACGCGTAAGCATTTCTGCGTATCAACGGCGCGCGTGTATTCCCGCTGCCCGATACCGAGAAACACATCTTTGAATTGGTTCATACCGGCGTTAGTAAACAATAACGTCGGGTCATCTGCCGGTATCAAGGAGGCACTTGGGACGATCGCGTGTCCGTGTTTGCGGAAGTATTCTAAGAAACTATCTCTGATTTCATCTGATGTCATGTGTAGAATTTACCCCTATTATTTCTATTCCAATTATAGTCAATTCTTGTAGAGAAGTCAAGAGAAAAACGGATACAAAGATGCAGTTGAGGTATTTGTATAGAATGCCACGCGTTAGAAAATTTGTTCAAGCACTTGCCGAACAACGTCAGATCCGAACCCGCGCCGCGCCAAGAATCCGTGGAGCCGTCGCTTAGCGACATGCGTTGGTAGTCGTTTATACTGTTTCGCGCGTTTTTGTGCAATTTCAAGCGCGACTTTTGTTTCATCTTCGGTTTCTACCGTCGCTATAACCTGTTCAGCCGTTTCTCTGTCGATCCCTTTGTCAACCAGTTCACGCTTAAGCAGCGTTTTCCCCCTCGGATTTGATTTCTGCCTGCGGACTATCCAATTTTCAGCATACTTGCGATCGCGAATGTGTCCTGAGCGAATCAATTCCGCAATAGAGGTTTCAATCGCGTCGGTTGAGAAACCTTCTCGTTCCAGTTTCCGTTCTATCTCACTTTTAGTATACGTTTTCCGTTTTACTGTAGGGCGGGAAGCTTCCGGTGCGTCTGTTGTCTTATCTTTTTCTTCACGTAGCAATCTGAGCGCGTAATTCTTGGCGCGCATCACTTCATCCGCTGCTATTATCTTTTTGATAGTATCGGCTTCAATCTCTAAACCGATACGCAGCCCAAATTTTTCGACCAGGGACGCGTGAATCACAACAAAAGGGGCACCATCCAGAAAAAGGTGTTGATGTGAGCGCAATTCAGGTGATGCCTGAATATCGGTAATTCTCTGTTTCATAATGGCTCTCGGCTATCAGCGGTCAGAACCTGAATCAACGCTGAAAGCATATATGGCGTTCAGCGGGGAAGGACTGTGGCGGTTAACATTTCTGATACTGCCACAGGTTCCCTCTTTGCCGAAAGCCGACTGCTGACGGCTATTCGCCCCCATTGCTGCCCGCCCAAAGGGCACCGCGCTGGAGGAGCTTCCCAAACATCTCATGTTGACATGCTGAGGCATCATGACCGAGTGCGAGGTAGAAAACTTTACCTTCGCCCCAATTTTTCGTCCATGCCACGGGGGCTGCAGCACCTTTCCACAAGGCTGATGCCAGTATATGATTCCGAGGATCATAGTCGAGGATGTACTGCTCGTCCGTCACGATGAATTCGTCAAGGCCTTCAGTGATTTCGTGCTCGCTATCAACGATGCTGACCTGGTAGTCACGGTAGCGCGGATGTGTAACAAAATAGCCACCGACCATTGAACGGTATTCTGGACAGCCGCGGAACGAATCTGCCGCTGAATGAACACCGACATATCCCTTACCTGAAGCGATATGGTTGAGCAAACCGTTCTTTTGTGCGTCCGAAATCTCGCCGACTGTGTAATAGAAAACGATCAGATCGTACGGGTCCAAATTCGGTGAGACGAGCGCGTCGAGGTCTTCCTCGACTCTCGTAATCTCAAATTCATCTCGTTGTGAAAGCGAATTCACGATTGCGTCGCTACAGCCTTTCCAATCATGAATCGCACCACCTGCGAAAACAAGTGTATTAATTTTTCCCATGGGTTTAATTAGCCTCCTTGCTATATGATATTGCTATTATATCACACGTGCAAAAATACACACAAACTTTTTTTGCACGTTAACACTTTCTTGTAGGAGCGACCTCCGGGTCGCGTTCTCACTGACTGCTAAACTACCTCTCTGGTTTGCATCACAAGAGGGCTTGTGATATAATGAAAGGAATGTTAGAAACATCTAACGCGGTATTTTACTAAAAGGAAATTGAATTGCGTTCCAAAAAACTTTTACCTTTCTATGTGCTAATCACGCTTCTTGCCTCTGGTTTCATAGGGTTCTATATCTTTTGGAAAACAGACCCATCGAATCAGAGGTTTGCACAACCACCAGAAAAACTCACACCGATTGCCGAGTTCAAACACGAAGCTCTAATTTACGATGTCGCCTTTTCACCTGTGAACCCTTCGCTTATTGCGGGTGCTGATGCTGATGACACTATAAAGTTGTGGAACCGAAATAACACTGAGGCTCCGCAGGTAATTCTCAGCGGACACGCCAAGGTAACTAAGTCAATCGCTTTCTCACCTATAGGAGAATTCATCGCGAGTGGTGGTCTAAATGGGATTGTATTGTGGGATGTCGATTCAGGTCAGCAAATCAGTTCGCTTGAAATACCTGTTTCAGAGGTCGCTATTTCACCGACGGGACACCAACTCGCAACTGCTGGTGCACATGTACAACTCTGGGATATCCGTAACCCCAAGGAGATAACAGAGATAGAGACACTTCCACACGATGAATCCAAATCAGACCACGATACGGTATGGTCAGTTGACTTTTCACCTGATGGAAAGTGGCTTGCATATGGAGATGAAAATGGGAAACTCGAAATTTGGGATGTACAGCACCAGAAACTTGCCCGATCCGTAAAAGCAGATGCCGATGATATCCGATCTGTTCGGTTTTCTGCAGACGGAGACTTTTTGGCAAACATTGGATTTCATAACCATACGATCTGGCGTTTACCAGAGTGGCAGCCTCATGGCAAAATACTCGGTGAAGCACTTGGCTTAGATATTGCCTTTTCTCCTAATAATGGGACATACGTTACCTCCAACCTTAGAGGCGCGGTCCTTCGCTCTACCGTAAATGGGGAACGGATTACTTCGATTACAGGGGCTACAGATGCAACATGGTCGGTCGCCTTTTCCGCAGATGGACGTATGCTCGCCACCGGTGGTGACGATGAGACACTCCGTTTGTGGAATGTTTCAACGCAGCAATTAGCAAGGATTGATACGTCCCACCGTGATATAGTCCGATTGATCTATTTTCTTTCAAAAGATCATCCTCCACGGCGTGGTGTTTCTACCAAGTTCGACCGGTTGATAAAGCGCGCCCAGCGGTTTTATGCGACTCAGATGAATAGCCACGGATTCGGGAGAAAGACCTTTACTTTTGAGACCGATGAACGTGGTAGAGCGAAGGTGTATCTTCTCAAAGCACAACATCCTGACGATTATTATCGTGAAGATACTATTAAGAAAATCAGAACAGAAATCACTAAACATTTTGATCGCTCAAGGAACATTTTGCTCGTTGCTGTGGGTATCAGGAGCGGCGTATTTTATGAAAAAGATAGCACAACATCCGGAGTAGGCGGCGTTACGCCGTTTACATACGACAGTGAACTTAACAGAGCACTTCATGGCGGCAGTGCTTTCGTCTCTGCTTCTGATAACGATTCAGATTGGGGTACAATTGCTCACGAACTCGGGCATACGTTCGGTTTAAAACACGATTTTCGTGGACGGAATCCCAGAATCATGTCTTATGCAAGTGGGAGATATGAATTGTCGAAATGTGCTGCTGAATGGCTTGATAAAAGCCGGTTCTTTAATCCGAATCAACCCTTCTTTGATAAGCCAGCCACAATCGAAATGTATCCGCTTCAGGCAACCTCCAATTCAACACTGTTCCAATTTGATGTTACTGATGAAGATGGAATTCATCAAGTCCAGTTAGTTGCACCAACGACACCGCGCGATCCAGTCACAAAACAAGGGTTCAAACTCCACAGTTGTCAATCCTTAGACGGACAGAAAAATGCTACTGTTACATTTGAATTGAACAGAACTGATGTCAAGGAAATTAGACTCTCAATGATGGATCTGCATGGAAATATTGTCTGGAGAGAATTTGACTTTGGTGACGACACCGCACAACCGTCCGAAAAGCCTTAATTTAATCAGAAAGGAAATCACATGCCCAAAAAAATCGCCATCTTCCCCGCAAGTTTTGACCCCGTCACGAACGGTCATGCCGACCTTATTGATCGGATTTGCAACCTCGGTGTTTTCGATGAACTGATTGTTGCGATTGGTGTGAACCCCGCCAAGCCAGCCCGCTTTACACTTGAGGAACGCACCGAGATGCTTGAAACCGTTATTGAACCGTATCCGCAAGCCACGATTGATGGGTATACCGGGTTGACAGTGCATTACGCGCAGACACGCGGCGCGTGTGCTATTATCCGTGGACTACGCGAAATCTCAGATTTTGAGTGGGAATTCAAAATGGCACGGATGAATCAGCAGATCGCGCCAGACATTGATACCCTCTTTATGATGGCGAACACGCAGTACGCGCATATCAGTTCAACGCTTGTGATGGAGGTCGTCCAGATGGCACAGCGAAGGTTAAGCGAGGAAAAGTTACGGGAGATGGTGCCGGCAATTGTGGTCGAATTTATCAAGCGAAAATTTGATGTGCTGTAAATGGTTTTCAGTAAATCTCTTAACTCTCACTGCGAGGTAAACTGATAACCCATAACCGACAACTATTAAAACCGAGTGTCCCAACTCAGACTCACATTGAAACCCGGGGCGTTTACACCCGAACCGTGTGGACGATACCGCCGATCGAATAGGTTTTCGAGTGCTAAAGTCAAACGTGTGTATTCATAGAGTTTAACACCACCGCGGATATTAACCGTCCACCATCCCGGTGTGCCAGCATCTACAGCGTTGCCGTTGTCGTCAAATTCAACTCCCGCTGGATCGCGTGTTTTCCCCGGTATCCGAGGGTCGCGGATATCGCTCCGGTTCAATCGCCGCTGTTCTGCTGCACCCCGGACATAGAGCGTTGCCCAAAACTGCGTCGTCAGTGGTTCCCATTGAATACCGACGATCCCATTTAACGGCGGTTCTCTACGGATACGGGCTTCCCACGGTTTTTCCGGGTCCGGTGCTTTGCCACCAATCTTAAGGACTTCTCCACGCAATAGGGTCGCATTACCATAAACCGACCACGCAGGGAGAATCGGGACGAGTCCTGCCAATTCTACCCCCTGAAATTGTGCTTCATCAACATTATCAAACACAAGTACGTCAATACCTTCGTATTCTTTAATCAGGTCTTGATGGAGTTGGGGGAGTGTTTCACCAGCGTATGCCTCTTGGACGGATATGCGCGTAACCAAGCCGCTAATCCGGCTATGGAACAGTGTTAAGGCACCACGGAAGTAGGCGTATCTCGCCTTGAGTCCACCTTCCATTGTCCACAAAGTTTCAGCGTCCAGATCGGGACTCGGTGCCGTGACACCTTCATTGGTAACTTCCACCGCTGTCGTATCATTCAACGAGGGAGCCCGAAATGCTGTGCCGAAGCTGCTGACAAAATTCAGTGAATCTGTTAGACCAACGACGATCCCCGCGCTACCCGTCAAACTGCTATTAAATTTATTGAATTTATGGAAACTCGGATCGCGGAGGCTGAGATCAGCATTTGTTTGGTAAAACGTTGCACGACCGCCGAGGGTCAGTTCGACTCGCTCGTGAAGTGTAATTTCATCTTGAAGGTACAGACTCGCATCCCAGAATTGGGAACCGTTAATGAAACGCCCAAGGTTTTCATCAACATCTTCCTTACCTGTTTTGATGTCCGTTTTAACGGTACGACTCTGCAGCATATCCAAATAGAATTCACCACCGCCGACCAAGCGTTGCCGAGGGAGGATTGAACTCACTGCCTGCGCGCTTAAACCGATGGTGTTAACCGTGTCGTATCGTTGTCTGCGTGAAGTGTCATCGAGTTTTACCTCATTTCGCCCCTCTTTTTGGCGGTGATAGGAGGTCGTCAGGCGAAACGTGTCAATAGTACTTTCTACTGGCGTTACTATATAGTTAGCGTAAACGAGATCTCGGTCTTGCGGTTCAAAAAAGAATTCATCAAACTCTTGCGGTGCGATCTTATCATAACGCGGTGTCTGTGGCTGTCGCCACATCTGATAGGCAACGTTAATCGTGCTTGTGTCACTGAGTTGATACGCGATCTTTGCATCAGCATCAAAGGCTCTCCACCCCAAAGGCCCTTCGTTGTCAATGAGCCATCTTTCAGGGATATTAGCCTTTGACAGCTGACCGACCTCATCATAGTTATAGAGTTTTACGCCGCTTGGCATTTCGTTCACTATTTCAAACTTCCGATTTTTGTAGTGGAGGTCATACCCGCTGCCGGGGTTCATATCACCGTAGTCTCGCACACCACCGCCAACGATAAATCCGAAGCGTCCTTGGTTTCCTGTTACTTCTAATCGACCGAGTTTTTCCTGTGTAGCCGTCGTGTAGCGGAGCAGGAGTCGCGGGTGTAGCTCTAAAGTTTGCTGCGCTGGATTGAGCGGTACCGTCTTCGTAAAGAAACTGATAACACCCCCCATCGCGCCGCTACCGTATAGCATGGAACTTGAACCGAGTAACACCTCTGCCCGACCTAATATTTCCGGTCCAATGGTTGCCGTGTACTGGTTTGGGCCTGAACGGAATGTTGAATTGTTGAGCCGAACCCAATCGACTTGTATCAACGTTTGATAGCCGGTTAAACTTCGGAGCATTGGCGAGCCTTGTCCAACTGTTGTCTGCTGCGCGATAACACCAACCGAATCGCGAAGCAGGTTGGAGGCGATGTCTGCATTCGTCCGTTCCAACTGTTTTAGGTCAAGGACGGTGATGGCGTTAGGTGTTTTGAAAGGTTCTTTCTCAGCGCGTGTCGCTGTAACTGTTACTTCCTCCACCTCCACAACTTTTTTGTCAGTTTTTTTATCACTATGTTTTTTCGCGAACGTAGGTGGAATCCAAATTATGGATAGAATGAAGCCTGCAATAAGAAAGAGATAAAGCGATTTTTGCATGGGGTTTTCTCCTTTGAGTTTTCTTTTCTGTATCGTCGGCATTTACGCCATCTACAATCTAATGTTATATATGATATGCAATATGCAAATTGTATGCCACCCAAAATTTTATATGAAATTGGCGAATTTTCAACCCTTTTTCGCCATAATTTGTACTATACTGTTCATTTATTGCACAGTTTTTATCAGATGCTATACAGTGTATCCGCATCTCACATCAAAAATTAACGCTTGCGTTTTGCCATCGGTTGTGATAGGTTACATTACGTAACTCCATAAATCCAAAAGAGGTTCAACAAATGACACGTTTCAGATTGACTCTCGTTTTGATGGCATTTGCTATACTGTCCAGTGGGATCGCTGCGGCGCAAGAAAAAGACATCTCAAAAGGCATTGTCCGTGGATATATTATAGATACAACTCCCGCGCAACTTCCTATTGCTGGGGTGCGTGTTCAGATTGACAACGGAAAAGGGGATATTTTTGAAACAACGTCTGCCGAAACAGGTGTATTCGTATACACAGATATACCCGCGGATGATTATCTGATTAATCTCCACAAACCGGGATACCACAGTCGAATTGGCAAGCCTCTGGTGGTCACAAGCAGCGGTGTTCATTCTGTTCCCCTTACAATGAACAAACAGGAGGGTATATTCACCAAATTCCAGAATTTGTTCAGATCCGAAGAACCGCAAGGCGGCACGCTTCAATTACAGGTTACAACGCCATCTCCGCAATCTGTTCCGATTGAAAACGCTAAAGTTGCAATTTCGCAAATTCGTCGCAAAGGCAGCTTCCCAGCAAATAATATCCGAATCACAGACGCGATCGGACAGTATCGGCACGACAATTTGCCACAGGGACGCTACTTCGTTACCGTTGGTAAGGACAGTTATCATACGACGATTTCAATACCTGTCGAAGAAAATCGGATGACGACTGCCGCTGTAGAATTTCCTATCTCTAATGGGACTGCGGACATCAACGTTTTACCTCCACACGAGATGGACACAAAATGGATGATTCGTGGTAAGGTTTTTGAGATCGACTTCCAACAAACGCCAGTAAGCGATGTCGAAGTCCGGCTTAGGGGTAACAACTTTAAACACCCTAAAATTGCTTATTCCAATGCGGGTGGTGAATATGAGTTTGGCTTGCTTCCAGGGCACTACAGCATTTACCTTGATAAAGACGGGTATGAGGACGCAAGTGTCCATACTGAAGTAGCTGTTAAGATTAGGCAAAGCAGTGTCACTGTCATTAAAGAAGGCATGTTCGTCGTTTACGAGGCGGTTGCGAAGGGGAATATGCTTACGCTTAAACACGGCATATCGAAAAAAAGTTTTTCCGAAAAATATGGGAGAAGAATTCGGTACGCGCTTCTCTCCGCAATCATCTCTGGTATATTAGGCTTTTTTCTTTCAAGGTACTTAAACAAACGTCAACGAAAAAACAATCAGGAGTAAGTATGTCACAGAAATTGAACTTTGCATTCATCGGATGTGGTGGCAACGCACGTGGACACGGACGCAGTGTCTCAAGTGTTGAAGACGTAGAGATTGTCGCACTCGCGGATCCGAGTGAAGGTTCACTCGATGCTTTCAAAGAAACTGTCGGTTTAAACGATGCGCTGCCGACCTACGCCGACCACGTTGAGATGTTAGCCGCTGTCAAACCCGACGCTGTTGTCATTAGTTCGCCGCACGGACTCCATTTCCAGCATATCATGGATGCACTTGATGCTGGGTGCCATGTCCATACCGAGAAACCGATGGTCTGCACGGTGGATCATGCGAAGCAGGTAATGGCGAAGGTCGAAGAGACGGGTTTACACCTGATGATCGGCTACCAAAGGCATCTAAGTCCTACCTATCAATACTGCCGCAAAGTCGTCCAGAGTGGTGAACTGGGGCGTGTCAATTTTGTCTCGGCGCATCAATCCCAAAATTGGTATCGCAATCAGCAAGGAAAATGGCGACAGGACCCCTTCCTCGGCGGTGGTGGACAACTCAACGACTCCGGGAGCCATCTGATCGACATTCTCCTCTGGGTGTTGGAAGCGAGTCCTGACACTGTCTTTGCCATGATAGACAACTTAGATATTGAAGTAGATGTACTCACCGCAATGTCAATCAAGTTTGATACGGGTGCCTTGTGCAATATTAGTATCGTTGGACATGCCTACGGCGGTGTGCGAGAAGCATTTTCTATCTGGCTGGAGGAAGGCGCGCTATACCTCCGTGAAGGCAAACTCCTTCGTCAGGAACAGTCAGGATCACCAGAACCTGTTGATGACTCAGAAATGCCAGCGTCAGGCAACAAAGATGTCGCTTTTATTCAGCTGATCCGTGGTGAACGGACAGAGAATCCGATCGGTGTTGAAAACGGATTACGTGTTATCCAATTAACCGAAGCCGCGTGGCAGTCCGCCGAACTCGGTAGACCCGTCAAGGTGGACTTGAGTTAAAATGGAGCAGGTGTGAGCCCTTAGGCACTCTTTAGTACAGAATGAGGGCAGAGCGATTCAGTTTTAAAAATTTACTTCGGTTATGTGAATACAATTCCCCTATAGGAGCAAGCTGGGCTCGCGATCTTGCGAAAAAACGTTAACATCCGTAAGCGAAAATCGGAATCAAAACCGAAAACTAAATCGCCCTGGAATGAAGGTGTAATTGGTTGACAGAAAAGCATCACTTTAAACAGAAACCCATTTTCGGATAGGGGTCCCCACCCGTTACTGGGAAGGGGGGACAAAACGAGCGAGGAATAATAATTAAAAGTGCTGGATGTCCAAAACCTGTGCAAGTCTTTTGGAAAAAAGCCGTTTCTTACAGAACTCACGTTTCAGGTAGCAGCCGGTGAGTGTCTCATTCTACTCGGCAGAAACGGTGCAGGTAAAACACTCCTGCTCAACATCTTGGCAACTTTAGTTGAACCGACATCGGGTACCGTCTCTATTGCTGGTGTTGATGCGTTTGCAAACTTGAAACAGGTGCGTCCATCTATCGGGTATATCCCCATCACTTTTGACGGGTATCCTGAATTATCCGTCGGGGATTATCTCGTTTTTTTCGCTGCTGCATACAAATTGGAAAAACGCGAGCGTGCTTCAGCGATGGAGGCTGTACTTGAATTAATGGATATCCCACACTTGCGCGACGTTAAAATTGGGGACCTATCAACAGGGGAAAAGCAGCGACTCTTATTCGCGAAAACTTTTCTGCACGAACCGCAGCTGTGGCTGCTCGACGAACCGCTCACAGCGCTTGATCCGAGTGGACAGGTCGAGATGGTGGAGCTCCTTGGGGAACTCCAAGAAATGGGCAAGACGGTCATAATTGCTACCAATCGTCTTGACGATGTCTCTAAGGTGTGCAATACCGATTCGCAGCGCGAAAACTTCATCGGAATACTGAACAGCGGTAGGTTTGCTGTTTTTAACAAGTTTAGTGAGTTACAGCGAGAGGTTACGGAAACCGACAGTCCCTCGCCAAATTGGTTTAATGAGCTCTTTTTGGAGGTTACAAAAACATAATGTCAGATGTAGGAAAATTCTTTCAAGAAAACGGATACTATTTCGCTAAAGCGGTCTACTCACCGGAGGAGATCAAGACAATGGAAAGCGACTTCGATCGGGTGGTGGACCAGCTCCTCAAAAGCGATGAAAATGTCAACGCACGGTGGGGCGGCAGATTGATGGATGCCCTTGACGGTGGCGAATCCGTTATTATCCATACCCACAATATCCAGAGTTTTTCTGGAGTCTGGATGCAGGCATTCTTGCAGGAGAAGTTTCTTGATACGACCGAAGCCATCATCGGACCGGATGTTATGCTGCACCATTCCAAACTTTTCTGTAAGCCACCGGAAAAAGGCGCGCCGTTCCCGATGCACCAAGATTGGCAATACTTTCCATCTGTCAAAGACAGCATGATAGCCGCGATTATCTACGTCTCGGAGGCTACTGATGAGATGGGCTGTGTACGGGTCTATCCAGGCTCCCACAAGCAGCTCGGACGCACAGATGGCATGATGGGCAGTGGGAAGAATGCTGAAGTTACGGACCGATACCCAATTGAGGAAGCCACCGTTTTGGAAGCGGAACCCGGAGACGTGCTTTTCTTTAGTTATTTCACCTTACACGGCTCGATGCCGAATCGCTCAAACAAAACCCGAAAAAGTGTGCTCGTTCAAATGCATGCTGGAGACGATGAAATCGAAGCTGAAAACCGCCATACCAACGTCCAATTGGTACTCCGTGGCTGGAACCATCTCGCAACGCGTTCTTCTGTTGGAAGGATTAAATAAATCAAGGGACATTTTGACCTACTTGGTTATTAGGTGGGTCTAACTGTTTTTAGGGCTTTAACCATTACCGCGGCTTCCACATTTTTTTAGGAAACCCGGATTGATAGTTAAGCAAAATCACGGGGTTGCGTAAGTCCAATTATAAGAACAAAACGTAGCCCGTAATGAAATGGAGGGCGGGTTAGGGAATGGCACTCCAAAGTCCAAACCCGCTCTGAACGAACCGTAAGGAAAATTAAAAATATGATTAGAGTCGCAAAAATTAGTATGGCGCATGTCCACGCTGGTGGCTACGCCCGAAAAATTCATGAAAATCCTGAAACCGAACTCGTCGCTGTCTGGGACGAAGAAGAATACGGTGGTAGAAGTGCAGCGGAGCAATACGAAGTTCCATTCTACACCGATCTTGATGAAATCCTCAGCCGTGACGACGTAGACGCTGTCGCCGTTGATGCTATCACATCCGACCATCCGCGTGTAATGATCGCTGCCGCTGAAGCCGGTAAACATATCTTTACCGAGAAGGCACTCGCGATTACTGTCGCTGAATGCGATCCGATTATTGATGCCGTTGAGAAAGCTGGTGTAAAGTTCATGATTTCGCTACCTTCCCGTGCGAACCCTGAAATCCTGTTTGCGAAAAAGGCAATTGACGACGGGCTGCTTGGGTATATCACGTTTGGTAGAGGACGGATTGCACATTCCGCTGCACTCGACAGTTGGTTCAGCGGCACGAGCGCGTGGTTCGCTGATCCGGTACGCGCAGGAGGTGGTGCTCTCTTCGATTTAGGGTGTCACCGCGTTGATGTTATCCGATGGCTAATGGGTGAACCTAAGAGTGCTATCGCTAAGATTAACAACTTCACAGGCAATTTCCCAATTGACGACAACAGCGTTTCTGTTGTTGAATTTGCCAACAAAGCACTTGGGGTCATTGATGTCGCGTGGACGCACCGTTCCGGTCCAAATATGCTTGAGATTTACGGCACAGAGGGATCGTTCGCTGCAGGGCACGGCGAGATGCATTTCCAAACCCGCAAACTCTCTGATGAAGAAAAAGCGGACTACATCGCCAACGCACCGGCTGCACCTCCCGAACCGATACAACAGTGGATTAATGCTATCCTTCGCGACGAACCGATGACAATTACAATCCAAGATGGACGGAACCTCACAGAGTTGATGCAAGCATTCTACATCTCCTCTGAACAGGGAGAGTCAGTCGATTTTCCACTCTAAATAGTTGTCTGTCATCGGCTATTGGCTTTCAGTAGGACCTGTGGCAGTTGCTATCATTTTATCCACCACAAACGGTTCTTGCTGACGGTTTCCAACCGCTGATGGCTGATTGCTATTCTTCTAATAGCCAAAACACCAAGCCCGAAACGAAGTGGAGGGCGACTCTACGGAGAAGCACGTCAATGTTCAAACCCGCTTCACCGAACCGCAAGGAAAAGTAAAAAAAATGAAAGACTATCAATCTATTTCACTTTCCGCTTTGTGCAATGTCGGCACAGAGATTATCGGCGAGAACGCAACGCCCAATGTCGGGACACAAACGTTTCACGGGCTGCCTTTCGACATTACAGAAGGCATAACTTGTTTCTTAGGCTTCGGCGAAAACGTTAACACCAATCCCGTCCAAGTTGCTGTTAATGCGAGTCCGAAGCGGGTTATCTTTGTGCATCGTCTGCTTGAGTCACGCATCCCTGAAGGCGAACCGATCGGCAGGCTCATTGCCAACTATGTTTTTCATTACACCGACGGTGAAACCGAGAGCGTACCGATTCGTGAACGCTTTGAGATCGGCAGTGTGCCACAGGGATGGGGGCAACAAACCTTCCTTGCGATACCTGACCGGCAGGAAAGTTTGGCATCGCGGCACGAGGGACCTTGGGGGGCCGCGGGTAACCGACAAACAGAGGTGAGCCAAGGGACACCGCGCGACTACTATTTGTGGATCTGGAAAAATCCGAGGGACGGCGTTGAGGTCGCCTCAATTGAAATCCAACCGCAGGAACGGCGGTTTATTGTTGCCGCAATCACACTCGGTTACCTTGACGAAGACCCGATACCGCGGCGTCCACGCCGCGAAGTCAAAATCACACTGCCGCAATCTGAGGATGCCGACAAACCCTTTGATATGGAAGTTAATGTTGACCGTGGCGTTGCAACCTATCCGTACCCACTACCCGAAAACGCACCTGATGCGTTTATCAACGACGATTTCAAGGGGTGGGGTGAATCTCAAAACAACAAAAGCAGTCCGGCGTACGTTGAAGTATCCGCCACGCCTTCTGCTACTGTTGAAGTCAAAAACCAAGGCGAAACGCTTGGCGCTGTCAAGTGGGGAGAGGTGCAAGAAAAGGGGAGCGTTCAACCCAATGAACGGGTCAAGGTAGAGGTCATTGATTCTGGCAGAAATTGGGTGCATACCACCGTAATTGATGACGACACAAACAAACCGGTACCGTGTCGTATCCATTTCCGTTCGCCACACGGTGTCCCGTACGCACCGCACGGACATCATGCGCATGTCAACTCAAACATGGGCACATGGCACATTGATATCGGTGGCGATGTCCGACTCGGACAGATTAGCTACGCCTACATTGATGGTACCTGTCAGGGATGGTTGCCTCGCGGTGAAGTTATCGTTGATGTCGCTCGCGGCTTTGAATACACGCCCTTGCGAACGACCGTCAACATAGAACCCGGACAACGTGAGTTAACACTCCGCTTAAAGCGGTGGTGCAATATGAACGCTGAACGCTATTTCAGCGGCGATACGCATGTTCATTTCCTATCCACACAGGGCGCGCATACCGAGGCACAAGGCGAAGACCTCGGCGTTGTGAACCTTCTCCTCTCACAGTGGGGGCACCTCTTCACGAATACAGAGGAGTTTATCGGAAGACCCACGACCTCCGCCGATGGACGCAGCATTGTCTATGCGACGCAGGAAAACCGCCAGCACCTTCTCGGGCATCTCACGCTGCTCGGTTTAAAAGAACAGGTCGCACCGTGGTGTTCAGATGGTCCCGGGGAAGCGGAACTCGGTGGGAATATGGAGGTCACGCTTTCACATTGGGCAGATGCATGTCACGCCCAGGGTGGCACTGTTGTTTTGCCTCACATTCCAAATCCGAATTGCGAACCAGCGACACTCATCGCCACTGGACGTGTAGATGCCGTCGAATACCTCACCAATGCCATGTATGGACACCTTGAGTACTATCGTTACCTCAACTGTGGCTATAAACTGCCGCTCGTCGGTGGCACGGATAAGATGAGTAGCGATGTGCCGGTAGGCGTTTATCGCACGTACGTTCACATCCCTGACAACGAGGAATTCAATTACGATAACTGGTGCAAATACATGAGTGCCGGAAACACGTTCCTCAGCGGCGGTCCCATGATCCGTCTTACTGTTGATGGACTACCCATCGGTAGCACAATTAACCTACCCGGTAACGGTGGCACTGTTGAGGTTGAGGCTTCTGCCGATTCTATCTTCCCTATCCATACCTTACAAATTATTCAGGCGGGGCAGGTTGTCGCTTCCACTGAGGACAAAGATGGATCGGCGCATTTGCATCTGAAAGCCAATCTGAAAGTCGATAAACACTCGTGGATTGCAGCGCGATGCGGTGGACCTAATTATGCACAAGCTGTCCCGCACTACGACGGATGGGGACGCGGTATCATTGCGCACACCTCCCCAGTCTATATCGCTGTTGGCGGTGAGTGGTGGATGTTCGATCCGGAAACGGCGAACTATATGTTAACCTTGATTGAGGGTGGGTTGTCCTATATCCAGCAGACAGCGCGCCATCATGAACACGGTACCGTAACACATCACCACGGCGAGGATGACCATTTGGAATTTCTCTCACGTCCGTTCCAAGAGGCACGGGAGGCAATCCATCGCCGAATGCATCAGTTAGGTATCCCGCATTAAAGTAGTAGGTACACTTCGTGTGCCGTTCACCACTTTAAGGAGACAAACATGCCAAAAGAATTAGTAGCTATCGCCCCTCGTCAACCTGTTTTAAGAGAGTACGAAGACGGACCCGTCCCTGCAGATAGTATCCGCATCCAAGTCGAATTCGGCGCACCCAAACGTGGCACTGAACTGACAGCGTACTACGGATACAACAACGCAAATTTTCCGATGGGACTTGGGAATATGTGCGTCGGAAAAATTATTGAAATCGGGGACGAGGTTGAAGGTTTTGAGATTGGGGAACGCATCACCAGCCATGGACACCTCAAGGAGACGCACACGTGGCGCGCGAGTAGCGTCCTCAAGATGCCCGACCACATGACGTGGAAAGAGGCAGTCTGCTATGATCCATTGCACTTCGCAATGTCTGCTATTCGCGATGGAAAGGTCCGCGTTGGCGAGCGGGTTGCTGTCTTTGGATTGGGTGCTATTGGGTTGATGACCGTGCAGATGGCGCGGATCGCAGGGGCTGATTTCGTCGCTGCTGTAGACCCGCTCGAAAGACGGCGGAAAGTTGCTGAAAAGACAGGCGCGGCACTTGTTATTGATCCCACTGCCTGCAATACTGGCGAAGTGCTCAAAGAAGCGACCGATGGGCTTGGCGTTGATGTGGCTGTAGAAACGAGCGCAGTTTACGAAGCACTTGATGACGCGCTTCGCAGCGTCACTTTTGAAGGCACAATCGTCTACGCTGGACGCGCGAAAGCGTGCACCGGTGGACTTGACCTCGGTGCTGTCGCGCATGTCAACATTCCCAACATCATCTTTGCCCGCGCCAATAGCGATCCAAACCGCGACCATCCGCGCTGGGATTTCAGACGTATCGTTGATACCTGCTGGAAATGGCTTGAAGAAGGACGATTTGACTGTGAAGATGTCGTTGACCCGGTCGTACCGCTTGAAGATTCCGTCGAGGCATACATAGAGATGGACAATCACCCCGAACGGAGTGTCAAATTAGGAGTGTCCTTTGGGTAAATATACAGAAGCAGCCTGTCCATTGATGAACTACTGATATGCAATCAAAAAAATGCCGAGTACCATCACGATAGCTGCGATCAAGCGGCGTTTTGTATAGGTCTCTTTCAAGGCGTACCCGCCGAGCAGGACAACGAAGATGACAGAACACTGGCGAACCGCAGTCACATAACTAACCTTTTCTGTCATCAAAATGTAGAGAATGAGCGAGTAGGAGGTCAATGAAAGTCCAACAACAGCAAGGCTCCGCTTCCATTCTGTGCGTCCAATCTCTGCAATCTGCTGGTGTGGAAACCGGGCGAGACAGGATACACCATAAAGGACTTGCGAGATACTGTTCTCCATTAAATAGTAGGTCACGGCTTGCCACAAAGGCGCATCCGCCGAATAGCGATGAAATTCAGACATCCCCTGCTTGTCTATCAGTGAGTATCCAATGACACTCGCCAAGGTGGCATAAGCCCAGAGCGCATCGGGTTCACGAAGGAAGCGAAAGAATGCCTTGAACTCGAGGCGCGCGGCACGTTGTTGATAGAGGACGATAGAAACCATCACACACAAAATACCGACCAAACCTTGTGCCGAAATTCGTTCGTTTAAGAAAAGAAAGGCAAACAGTGGTAAGAATGCCGGGGCAGCACGCGTAATCGGATAAACAAACGAAATCTCGCCAACGGTGTAAGCGTGCGTCAAAAACAAACGGTATAACAGATGAACCAGCGCGGATGCAATAATATAGATCCATACCGGTCGCGGAATTACTGGATGCTTGATACCGAAGGCAATGAACGCTATTGCTACGGTGTAAAATCCACACCAAAAAAAGAGGATACGTGTGTCTCTGCTGGATTTGCTGTAGAAATTCCATAAAGCGTGGCAAAATGCTGACAGCAGTATTAAGGCAATTGAAGTTGAGTGCATAAAAATGTTCTGTTTATAGTGTTCTCGGACAGTGTATGCCTACATCAGTAGGTGGAGGTGATTTGGTGTTCATCCATTCTTCAAATATAGATAAAAATCGTCAATATCACAAAAAAGTGCTATAATACCCATAGCGAACGTCTTTGAGTATCGGGCTGCTTACCTCATTATACCATAGGAGTTCTCCTTCAGACATTTCTTTATACCTTCTGCATAAGAAATACCCATTAATTTTCTATAACAGCACCTATTTTCCGTCAAATTCTAAAAAAATGAGGGCTACCCTAAACTTTTTCAGTTTCATTCTAATAATTAAAGGAACAGTTGTCTGATCTCCAACACTTGTGTGTTGAATTCTTAGGTCAAATTCGCGTCGGGTAGGTACAATTCGTTCTACCAATATTATGGAGAAACAAATGAAAACGTTAATTTCCATCCTCGGTTTGATTCTCGTGATTGCATCCTGTGGTCCCACCGATCCGCCCTCCGAGAAAGTAGCCCGTAAACTCACTATTGATGTTGCCACAGAAATCGGTCATGATTTTGGTGAAGGTGGCCTCTATGCCCACAAAACAGATGATTTTTTGGCCTTACGTTCTTTAAGTTTTAGGTCTTCGAATAGATTCCCGGATCGCGTACGCGTTTTGTTTGCAAATGTCGCCGATTACAAAGGTAAGATATTTCAATACCCGCTGACCGTGGGAAAGGCCTGGGAAGATAATTGGAACTCAACGGATAAAACTACGCTTGAAGGTTATGAGTCAGTAGAAATTGCGTTTCGGACTTTTCCCGCCTGTCTCAAGCACAAAACGGTCCGCACGGGCGCGCATATCGGCAGGGAGTTGGAAAACGCACTTGTTGACGGAACCCGCTACCTATGGTTTGCCAAGGGTGTCGGGTTGGTCAAGGTCCGGTATGAACATTCCAACGGCATCGTCACTGAAGCCGAATTAGTTGACTACAAAATATCGGGTGAAAGTGAAGCGTATTTCCCTTTGAATATCGGTTCAACATGGACCTATAAATGGAAAAACGACTATTACAACGAAGTTTTCATTGAAACGGCTCATATTGATATCAACCCTAATACGAGGGAAAAATTTAAAGGAGGCCTCGCCCTTACTGTCAAAGTTGCGAGTGAGAACGGTGAAGCGTTGGGCGAAAGGAACTTCTATATCGCAAAAACTGACGCGTTTTTAGGAGTGAGACAGGCAAGCTCAAGACCCGGTATTAAGTCCACGAAACCCTTGCTATATCCTACAAGCATCTTTTCAGATAATATCAGCACCTCCTGGCCCGAATTGTTCCGATTCCCGTTGACTGTAGGAAAAACGTGGACGGAAGAAGGGTGGTCAAATTCATACCTACAGACGACTATAGAAGATTACGAATCCGTTGCGTGTACCGCTGGAATCTTCCAACGCTGCCTCAAGCATAAAACCGTTTTCACAGGTGCTGAGGCTGACACTGAATTGAAAAGCGCACTGATGAATGGCACACGCTATCTCTGGTTCGCAAAAGGGGTCGGACTTGTGAAGATGCGATATGAACATTCCAACGGCGTTATCACTGAGGCTGAATTAATAGCATATAACGTGCCGGAGAAAAGCAGAGACTATTTCCCACTAAATGTTGATACGACGTGGACTTATAGGTGGCATAACGATTACCAACCCAAACCGATTATTGAAAAACTGCATGTTAGGGACCCTAAAGTTTTACCTGAAACACCGATTAAAAAGGCATCCTATGTCGTAACTGTTGATGATCCCCAAAATCAAGGCGAAATGCGGGTTGAGTATAAATTAACCCCTGAAGATCCAAATCTTGAGGAATCCCCTAAGGATCCAAATCTTAAGGAATTGCAGTTACGCCTAAACGGTGATAGTGATTACATTGTGCAGTATAATCAGTATACCCCCAAGAATGGTGAATCTAAACCAATAGATAATCCTTTCTCACGGAGTGTAAGGGTAGAAGAACCCCGGCCTGTAGGTTTTCCGTTTTTTCAGGATTATCCGTATCCTGTTTGGAAGATTAAGTTTTTTAAACATAGCAACAAAACACCTATTACTTTAAACTACGAGATATCGCGAAAATATGCTGAGGATTACAAGGCTTTCCAAGCGAAACGATACGGACATGAAACGTTTTCGCGAACGCGTCCCTATTTCCGGGATGACACCATGCTTTGGGCGGGTGGTGAACTATTCATCGTTGGTGGAAGAACTGACAATATTGAGGTAGAATTCAAACTCCCCAAAGGCTGGCGGGTATTAACGCCTTGGAAACGTATCGGGCTCACAGGGCACCGGTTTTCTGTTGAAAATCAGGAGGCGTTAACAACGAACTATCTGCTCATCGGCGAGCATACTGAAGTTGTTGCGAAATCTGGTAAGATAGAGGTTGTGATCGGTATCGGTGGTAGCCTGAAAGCGTCAAAGGATGAGATGAAACGCACCGTTGAAAAATTTTTACGCGCGTATTCCAAACTCTTTAAAGATGGACCGGACAGGCGTGTGGTGTTTATCATAAATCCTTCTGCGACAGATGACCTGGGCGGTGAGGGGCAAGGGAGAGGGAGAACTGTTAATATCCTGATGAATAGTACTTTGAATGAAGAAAGCGGACATCTATGGGCACCCTTTCTCGCACATGAGGTATTCCATATCTGGAACGGCCTTACTGCACTCACTCCTTTTACGTCAAAAGAAAGATGGTTTCTTGAAGGTGTGACGAATTACTATTCCGACATTACGGCAAAGCAACTTGGCTATCTATCTGAAAGTGAATATTTAGAACGGCTTGAAAGTGCTTGCGAAAAGTATTTGTCTGTTTCTCACGAACATGTGATAGGCGATGATTTTAGAGACAGTCGATTACTTTACGACGGAGGTAGTCTTGTCGCAGCATCATTAGACTTACAGATACGACATCTGACAAAAAACAGGAAAAATTTCAATCACGTAATGCGAGAAATGTATCGAAAGTTTCCTGACAATTCTATAGAGTATACACAGCGCGACATCATTAGAACTGTCAGTAAAGTCGCCGGTAAAGATTTTGAACTGTTCTTCCAAACCTATGTTACAGGAAAAGAGCGGCTGCCGCTATCAGAATATTTTGATAAAGCCGGCCTCAATGTTCAGGTAACCTCCGAAGCATTGCCCACTTCCGATTATGTCCAAGAGGTGCTTAAGGCGAGTCTGCAACGTGATACGGGTGTTGAAGTAACCAGTATCAACGGCTCGCGGGTCGGCAGCCTTAAGGAACTCCGAAAAATTGCCAAGCATTGGAGATCTGGAGAAGCAGTAACGTTGAGTTTTGAAGAAAGCGGTAAGCCAGTTACAGTAACTGCCACATTGAAAGGTGTTTCCGGTAATCCGCCGACGGAATCTAAGACGGTTGTGCATATCACTAAACAGGCAAAGACGACCAAGTTACAGCGCGCCATCTTGGCGGGCATTTTAGGGAAGACATAACCTATGATAAGGAGGCAACACAATGTTTAAAAAATCAAAACGTTTCGTCCTATTCGCGCTTACAATTGCGTTGATTGCACTCACTGCGACGTTTACCCTCACGCAAGAATCGTGGTTTCCGTCCGAATGGGGGCCCGATGATCGGCGGGGTGCCGTCAACCGATTAACACCGGAAAAAGTATTGGAAGCCGCGAGTCTGATTAAAACGGGCGAAGTCTTTCAACTCGGCAGAGTCTATGAGAGCGGTATCCCCGTCTTCGGAACGCGTCATTATAGCCTGCGGATTCCAGCGATGTCCGGTCCACTCGGCGAAAATAAAACAACGTGGTTTGAAGAAATCTTCAGTGGCGAGATCGGACAGATCGGCACCCAATTTGACGGACTCGGACACATCGGTATCGGCGACCTCTACTACAACGGATTAGACCAACACGATTTCGCCAAAGCCGAAGGACTCACAGAACTCGGTGTTGAGAACGTGGGACCCATCGTAACACGCGGTGTACTTATTGATGTCGCTGGTTATAAAGGCGTTGAAGTTTTGGGTGATAGTTATGAAATTACGCGCGCCGATTTGGAGGGTGCGCTGAAAAAGCAGAGTGTCCAGATTACCCCTGGCGATGTCGTTATCATCCACACCGGTTGGGGCAAATTCTGGATGACGGACAATGATCGCTACGGCACTACAGAACCCGGCATCGGATTAGAAGCAGGACAATACCTCGTTGACCAGAAAATTGTGATGTTGTGTGCCGATAATTGGGGCATCGAAGTCGTCCCGAATCCTGATGAAACCCTTGCATTTCCTGTGCATCAGTTGTTTATCGTCAAACACGGCATTTACAATCTTGAGAACATTATTACAGAGGAGTTAGCGGCGGCGAAGATTTACGAATTCGCTTTCAGTTTCGCACCGCTGCGCCTCAAAGGTGCGACGGGTTCACCCGGCAATCCGATCGCCATTCGATAGTTGCTTATCGTGGGGCAGCAGCACTGCTGTCCCATAACCCTTTCTCTTTTCCTATCAGCGTCTGCACAAATCCGTGCAGTTATCTTCCGGCTTGCCCCGTTTCGTGCAGTCTGTACACACGCCAAACCCACTAAATTCGCTATATCTCCAGTTCTTTCCCTTATTTTACATTGGCACAGAAATTGCTACCTATCTGACAACATAACTTTAGGGGAGATTTTCCATGAAACTGCTACGTATTTTTTTCTTCTATTGTAGGACTTACGCATTCCCTCTTAAAGTCCCCCTGATAAGGGGAAGCGTAGGGGGTTTAAAGGACAGAAATTACCGCTCTTTGCGTCTAAACGTCCGATATTTACGCAATGTGCGTAAGTCCTGTATTGCTTAAGTTTAGGATTACTGTGTTCTGTCTCTGCGAAACCGCCTACGACTGAGAAAATTGTGTTTTCGTCAAATCGGAATGGCAACTTTGAAATTTATATGATGAATCCCGATGGCAGTCAACAGGTTAGATTAACTAAGCATCGCGCGAACGATTTAGATCCGGTCTTTTCACCGACAGGAGAAGATATCCTCTTTGTTTCCGAGCGAAGCGGAGAGCGTGATCTTTATATTATGCGTGCTGATGGACTGGGTGAGCGACCCGTGTTTCGCACGGCACCCGCATACACAGTCCATATTTATTGCCAATCGAGATGGCAGTGGACTTCAACAGATTGTTGACGTGCTGGCACTTTCACCCACCTGGTCACCGTTTGGTGATGAACTCGTCTATTCACAAGGGACCGGAGATGGGACTCAGATCTTCAAAATCAATTTGATGACGCATGATGTCACACAACTTACGCATGATGGCAGCAATTATGCCGGCGATTGGTTTGACCCATCCGCTTTATCTGTCTCGCCGCAGCCGCGGTTGCTCACAACCACATGGGGTGAAATCAAAACTGAATGATTATGTACGCCCAAAATGCTAAATCCATCTATTCTATCAATATTGTGTAAGTCCTGTTGGGACAGAAATCGCTATCTATTCTGGCAAAATTAACAGGGAGGTACTCATTGTGATGACCCAAATTTTCCAACAAACCTTTTTGAAAATGAACAGATTTGCATTTACTTTACATTTTCTGTTTATCGCAAGCATATTGCTGGCAGGATGTACCGCGCCTGCGCATTTGGTGCAAGAATCGGTACCTGCACAAGATCAGAAGATGCAGCAAACTATAGGCAGGTGGAAAGGCACACACATCTCAAAGGCTATTCGGAAATACGGATCACCCAACGAAGTTAACGACAACGGGACAGATTGGCACATCTACATTTGGCAAGTGCCCGTGCAGACCTTCCTTGCCCCACAGCGACACCGAATCCTTTCTCAGCGACACCCTAACGGCTTAAGCGGAGTATCAGGAACAATTTTACAGACAGATTACACCTACAAACTCACATTTTATACGCGTCCAGACGGTATAATTTCCAAAACTGACATCAAAAAAAATTATGACCCTACAAGTGAACTCAACTGGAAGTAGAGGTCTTTAGGACTGTTTACTAATGAAACGGAGGCGGAACCCATGGCGAGTAAAGCCTATTCTTTGAGCGTATGTGTGGCAATTGGCGTGTGTCTACTCATAGTAGGGTGCGCACCACTTCCAAGACGAATAGCGGCTACACACCTATCCTGTGAGACGTACCCAAAACTCGTTGATGGCGATCTTGCCACAAATAGTTTCTTGAAGGTAAAAGGCTTTATTGAAAAGGATAACCCCGCTTATAGGCACAGTCTCCGATATGGCGACTGGGTGGAAGGTAAACATAAGACTGAGGCACTGATTCAAGTTGACACGCTTACGCATGTCGCTTACCTTGAGGTGCATCCAATTTCAACCATTTATCATCTCTCGGTAGAAACATCGACCGCAGAGACAGCGCAGGGAAAAGCCCGGCTCTTTGAACCAGTGACAAGTCATAAGATTGCGAGATCCGAGAACGGTGCGGTGATACGCATTGACATCGACAGACCCGTGCGGATGCTAAGAGTTGCTATCCATGTCAATCGTGATTTAGCACGCACCACACGAGAACCACTGACTCGGAAAACGAAAGTATCCTTTGAGGATGTTGTGATTCGAGAAATTCGCGTGTATCAGTGATAGGAAACCAAAGCAATAGGAAAACCATAAATTATCAGGAGTTTTGAAGATGAATAAATTCACATTCGCCTTATATTTTTTCTTTATCGTAAGCCTCTTAGCTGCGGGATGCACGGCACCATCATTCTTGATGAACCCAGCTGAACCTCCTCAGCTATCACCAAAAGAACAAATACAGCAAACTACGGAATCTTTGGAATCATGGAAAGGACAACCTATTTCAAAGGTTATTCGGGAATGGGGTACACCACACGGAATAAGCAACGACGACGAAGGTTCAACAATTTACATTTGGCAGACGCAGATGCTTGTGCAGACACCTCCACAAGGACAAGAATACCGAGTGCTTTCTCGCCGACACGCCAGCAATCTACAACGCGGAACAGAGGCATATTTGCCAACGGATCACGTCTATGAGTTTATGTTTTATACAGACGCAAACGGTGTAATTTACAAAACCTTCGTACAAAGAGACGAGAACCCGAGCGTTGGTTCCCAGAGTTTTAGCGTCTCTCATGAAAAACCGGGGACCACGAGATAACACGATGAAGTTACCGACTATCTCTATCGCATCACATCACACCACACGGCTGATTATCGGCGGCAATCCGTATAGTGGCATTTCGCACCGCTCTGCCGCGGCATCGCAGGCAATGATAGATTACTATACGACGCACCAAATTATGGCAGACCTCCGGCAGGCTGAGGAGAACGGAATCAATACCGTCCTCGCGCGTGCCGATAGGCATATCATGCGTGTCCTCAACGAATACTGGAACACGGGCGGCACCATCCAGTGGATAGCACAGACACCCAAAGATACAGAATATGCCGATCTTAACGAATACCTCCAGATTATCGCGCGTTACAAACCAATTGCCATCTACCATCACGGCGGCACGACCGATAAGTTATACACAGAGGGACGACTCGATGCTTTACACGAAAGCCTCAAACACATCCGGGATCTCGGTTGTGCTGTCGGACTCGGCACGCACGATCCGTTGATCCTCAAGCACTGCTATGCTGACGGATATGATGTTGACTTTTATGTTTGTGCATTGTATAATCATACAAGACATAGAGAACTTTATCTGCCGGATGATCGGGATGCAGCGTTCACCGCTATAAAGGCGATACCGACACCGATAATTGCTATAAAAGTATTAGCTGCTGGTAGAAACGAACCACGTGAGGCACTTCAACTCGCGCTTGAAAATATCAAACCGACAGATGCGATGGCGGTTGGCATGTACACCCAATTTCAGCCCGACCAGATCCATCAGAACGCACGAACTGTCGCTCAAATCATCAGAAAGTTAGAGAATGAATCGAATTGTAGAACCAGAGGTCATGGACACAGCGGAAGCCGCCGAAGCTTATGACGCGATGCAGCACGGCGAGGTTGACCAAGCTTTTGTAGACCGCGTCGGCGCACTCGGTGCCAGCACCGGACATTTCCTTGATGTCGGCACCGGTCCCGCACAGATTCCTATCCTACTCGCACAACGCTGTCCTGCTCTCCACATCACGGCCATCGACCTATCCGAAGAGATGCTAAAGATAGCGAAACGCCACGTCGCAGATGCCGGTCTCACCGACCGCATAACCCTCGAACTTGTCGATGCCAAAACCCTCCCTTACCCCGACAACACCTTTGATGGACTTATCTCCAACAGCATTGTGCATCACATCCACGATGCGATGAAGGCACTCCAAGAGATGGGCAGAGTTGCGCGTCCCCATGGAACAGTCCTTATCCGCGACCTCATCCGTCCTGAAACACCCGCAGATGCACAAGCCTTCGTGGATCTGTATGCTGCAGATGACACGCCTTATCAACAAAAGTTATACTACGATTCCTTCCTCGCCGCCTTCACCATCGCCGAAGTCAACGAGATGCTAACGCAAATGGACATGCCAAATGCCACCGTCGTCCAAAGCACAGATCGACACTGGTCCATTGAGCGTGTTGGATGATTGTCTGAATCAGGATTTACAAAATAAGAGGGGTTCGCGCGGTTGGAGGCTTCCTATGTAATGACAGGTTCATATTCAATCACTGTCGCGATTGCTGTAACAATTAACCGCATGATGGGCGGTGAGACCTCTCCGACTTTCCTAACAAACCGCAGGGTATCAATACCTCGTAATTGTAATGTATCAACCACCGAGGGTTTTGTGAGACCATTTATGATATTTGGTTCTAACCTTACATGCCAAACATTACCTACAAAGGAGTTTTTCCATTCCGTTATCGGGGCGATAAGCCGAATGGGTAACACACCGATTTCATCAGAATTCACTACGACAACAGGACGCGTTTTTTGGATTTCCGTTCCAAGGGTCGGGTTCAGATCCGCTAACCAAATATGTCCGCGCCTAATATTCATCAATGAAATCTCCTGATTGCCATTCGGTGCGTTCGTCTGCTGTTTCTTCATAATGAGTTTTCATTTGTTCCGCTTGTTGTGCCAGAACTTGGCGGCGTTCATCTACGGAAAGACGCATAAATGCTGCCTGAGGTGACTGTGATTCCCCTGCCACCAGCTCAGCTAACAAGCAGTACGCTAACGGTAACTCTGTTTCTGGAATTTTCGTGACTAATTGCTGGACCTCAGCGTATGTGATTGTTTTCATCTCGTTCTCCTGTCATAATTGTGATAAAGCACACAACATGTTACAACGCAACATTTTCAACTTTGGATAGTTCAATAGAATTATACAACGATTTTTTTCAAAGTGTCAACAAAAAGCGAAGGCGGTGAAAAATTAAGTTTGATATGTTTCTAAAATCCCCGCTGATATTCTTTACAACAAAAGTTATACTACGACTCCTTCCTCGCCGCCTTCACTATTGCCGAAGTCAACGAAATGCTAACGCAGATGAATATGCTGGGCGCGGTTGTCGTCCAAAGCACTGATAGGCGTTGGTCGATTAACCGTGTTGTTTAATGCGTTACTGTTTCTTGTGTTTGCGTAAAATTTATGTTTATAGTGATGCTCTTTAGCCCTAGCGGGGCGACATGTCTATAGTACTGTGGCACCTTACCCAATAAAGCCCCAGCGGGGCGACATGTGTATTGCAGAAACGATTGATATATGCCTTGAAATATGTTAACATATAACTACATATTTGGGAATAGGAGATTAAGTGTGAATAATAAACTAAGTGAAAAACACGTTGCGGAACTAAAGGTTATTGATTCTGAAATAGTTGACTTCTATGAGGATTGGCTTCACCTCCTCAAATCCGATGATTTCGAGACAGATACTAATCTTTTGGCGCATTTGGCGCGTGAAACTTTAGAAGGCTTGCGGAAGGCAGCGTTAAATGAAGGGAAAATACCAGAATGTACAGAAAGGACATGGAAGGATATAGTTCTCCGTCTTGATAAATTTCGCCATCGTCACAAGGTATGGGATCCTCCTTACAAAAAAGGGGAATTTAATGGGGTTTGGTCTGAATTTGAGATTCTCTTAATACACATAGTGGAAAGCAATCTCGATTTCCATAATATTGTGGATCACAGTCCTTTCACTACTCTGCAAGATTCGTTAATAAGATTAAAAACCAATCTGGATAACGAACCAAAAAGTGAGTGGTCAATTCCCAGTATTGAATTATCCAACCTACAATCTGAAATTAATCAGAATTTGCAAACTCTCGCCCCTTTGTTAGCTGCATTTTACAGGGATTGGCTGAAAATAGGGCAATCCACCGATTTTAAGTGTCGCTCCTACCTTTTAGCACATTTGGCGCGCGAAATTGATGGAGGTTTCAGAGACATTTTGTCAATAGACGAAGATAAGAATACAATAGAACAATCACTTGAAGAAAATGATTGGGGAAAACTGTATAAATCTAAAGGACATATAGCCTCAATTATGAGTGCTTTGGGAGTTCCCGATTTCGACTTACGATCAGAACAGTGGATTCAGACTACCAAAGACCTATTTGTTTTAACACATAAGAATAGCGGAAATAAGGCAAGGTCACTCAGAAAAGAATCCAGGGCCATTTAGTTTTAAGGTTCTTCATAGGATGAGGTTAACTGCGAGTTTA
>VXZK01000170.1 GCA_009845545.1 Candidatus Poribacteria bacterium | reverse complement strand
TTGAATTCTGCGATGACTTTGCGTATACCTGACAATGCATTTTCTGCAGCAGTTACCCGAGATTCAAGTTTTGCAATCCACGCGGCTTTTTCAGCAGAGAGTGTGTTCTGCTCCTGTTCTGGCGCGGGGTCGCTCACGGGGGACTTTGTAGTGTCGCCGGGTTGCTGTTTAGTTCTGGGTACCGCTAACGTTGCCTGTAGTTTCCGCCACGGCTTCTGAAAACTGAAATCCTCTTTGAGTTTATCAATGCGGACGATAGTGAAGACGCGCGTTGTCTTAAACTCAGGATGGTAGTCAACTGTCAAGGCACTGATGCCGGGTCCGATCTTCTCTTTGTAGCGGGGGTGCATCTGCAGCAGTTTCATGACCATTTTATGCTCTGTGCCCTGTAGAGGTTCTTTCAGGGGAGCGGTATCCCGAATCGACTCGAAGCGTTTTTGGATGGCTTCAGTACTTTCAAAAGTTTCTCCTGCAAATTCAATCACTGTTTTATTCTCCTTGCCTCAAGAAATTTCCATAGATTTTATGCCTTTTAGTATGCCATATCTAATCCTTTTTATCAAGGAATCTTTTTTATTTAACCTTTTTACGCCCGCCGTGGTTTAGGCCACTTGATCATGTAGTTAGATGGCACTTCACGCACGAACATGGACGCAGCGCGATCCCGATCTCCTGTGCGATAAGTCGTAGACGACAGATAGAGTTGGTTTTGCGCACGGGTCATGCCGACATAGAAGAGCCGACGCTCCTCTTCAATCTCTGCTTCCGTGATGTTCTGCCGCCACATCGGGAAACTGCCCTCCTCCATGCCGAGAATGATAACGACCGGAAATTCTGTGCCTTTCGCTGCGTGTAACGTCATTAAGGTCAATTGCTCGGTTTTATCGTCGAGTTCATCGATATTGGTGAGCAACTTCTGGTAATCCAAGAAGTTGGTGAGCTGATGCTCGTCATTCACGGATTCAAAATGGATACCCGCGTTCATGAACTGAATACGGCGTTGCCGCCATTCAATGTCTTCTCGGAAGTCCGGGACAACGGTATCTTGTAGTTCTTCCATGTATGCTGTCGCTTGTGCTGCTTCTGAGGCTTCAAGCGGTAGACGATCCGGCAGCACAGTGTTGTGTGTCTGCACAAAACGCTTCGCAGCATTGAGAAGCGCATCAATCTCGGTCGTAGGAGCGATCTCCGGTCGCGATCCTTCTGTTTTCTCTGTAGAACGTGCCTCCGTTTTAGCAAGAATACCAAGCCCAACAAGCGGTAGGAGTTCCGTGAGGGATTTCACTTCGCGTTTGTAAGCATCGATTTTAATGAGTTCTTTGAAGATTTCTCTATTAACCCTAACATCCTCTAAGGCACCGTGTAGACGACCGTGTTCAATTTTGAATTTTTCGGCAAGTGCGCCCATGCTACACCGTTGTCGTGGGAAAAGCCGACGCGCGGTAGCGAGGGTATCGTAATGCGGTGCCGATAACCCCATTTTCAAATACCTTCCAAGGTCTCGCGCAAGAATTGGGTTATCGTATTCCAATACATTGTGCCCAATTAAAATCCGGTCTTGGATAAACCTAAAGAATTCAGGTAGGACCAATTCAATCCCAGGGGAATTTTTAACGGTCTCTGCGTCAATTTGATGAATGCGCGTAGCGGAGCGGGGAATATGTCCGCCCGGGGGTTTTACCAAGCAGTGGTACCGCTCTACTTCATCTCCGATCGCGCTGAGACGGTGCGCAGCGATCTCAACAATTTCTGCTGTTTTCGGATTGATACCGGTTGTCTCCAGATCATAGACAACCATATCCGCCATATTTGGACTTTCAAAGCGATTAATGAGGCGTTGGCAGAGTTTGAGTGCCGCGATGCTCCGAACGCCTTCGGTTTCGAGGTGAATTACATCGCTATCTGCTGTCCCTGCTGGGTTTCCGATGAGAATGATCCGCGCATCCCGTCCTTTTTCTCCAAGTTCTTCAAAATCACCAATGAGTAGATGGACACCGTTGTCAGGTTGCGGTGGCATATTTGCGTTAGGCGGTAAGAATTGGAGTTGCACACTCTGGTTTAGATACGTTTCAAACGTCTGATGAATGATGTGCGCCGCACAATACTCGTCGATGCCGTGGCAGGCAGTAATCTGAATGGGTTCATCAAGGTCAAGGGCACTATAAAGCACATCCTGCGCCGTCACAAGGTTCGGCAGCTCAGGCTGTTTCTCAATAACTTCCAGTTCTTCGGCGCGGTAAGGCGAGCGAGAGCGTTCCAAAGCGTCAAAGAGTGTCTGAATGATCTTATCAATCTTCGCGTCTTGGATGTCAACTGACAGGTTCTCAAGTTGCGTCCAGAATTGGCGGACGTTTCGACGGGTCAAGGGACCGACATCTTCTGCGTATGCCTCAATATTTTTCAAGAGTTCTATGAACGCAATGTGTTTGCGCTGTGCGAGCCACTTGAGACGCACCCAGGTCAAATCATCAATACAGGTCTCAGGGAAATTGATTGCTTGTTCCAGGTCTTGCGGGAGCTGCCACTGAATAAGACGCAGATACGCGAGAATGCTTTTGCTATTGCCTTCGCCAAAGGAATTCGTCGGTAGAATCCGTTGGAATTTGATGTCTTTACGTAGCAACTGTTCCGCCAAAACATCAGCGAGTTTGTGTGTTCGGTAAAAAACCGCAATATCGCGATAAGAGTAGTTGCGCTGCGTTACCAAGCTCTGGATAACATTAATGATGCCAAGTGCTTCTGCTATCGGTGTGTCAAAAGTGTAGTGAAAGATGTCGCGCCCCGCATCTTTGTGGGTTCTGAGGGTGTGCTGTTTCTGTCGCTCTGGGTTTCTGGAGATGACTTCTTCGGCAGCGCGTAAGATTTTCTCGCTACACCTGTAATGGTCATCCAATTCAACGCTTCGCGGGTCGAAATCCGTTCTGAAATTGTCAATATACTCCGGGTTTGACCCGCGCCAACTATAGATAGACTGATCTTCATCGGCGACAACCATGAGATTATGCGCCGGTGCGGCACAGAGCTGTTGGAGTAGATGGTACTGCACGCGGTTCACATCGTGAAATTCGTCAACGAGAATGTAGGAGATTTCCTGATGATACGCTGCTTTGACTTCTGCTACGCCTAAGAGTTCGACGGTTTTCAGTTGAAGATCATCAAAATCAAGGGCATCGTATGCGTCGAGTTTCTGCTGGTAGATTTGCAGCACACTTCGGATATTTTCAATAGTCTCGGCGTCGTAAATATCCGTCTCATCTACCGCACCAACAGGGTTCTGTAGTTTACATTTGGCATCGCTGATAATGTTTCGTAGCAACCATGGCGGGTAGTCGTCAGCGTTGAGACTCAATTCTCGGACGCTTTCTGTTAAAATCTCGTCTTGGAGTTCTTGGTCAAAGATGGTGAAATTCTCGCTCAATCCGATCTTCAGCGCATGTTTCCGTAGCACTTTGACACAAAATGCGTGGAAGGTGCAAGCCTTAACGCTGGATCCATGCGGTTCACCAATCTCAGTGTTGATGCGTTCCTGCATCTCTTCCGCCGCTTTGTTGGTAAACGTAATCGCCAGAATCTTCTCAGGCCTAGTATTGTGTTCGCGGATCAGGTACTCAATGCGGTGTGTGATGACTTTTGTTTTGCCAGTGCCAGGCCCTGCAATGACGAGAAGGGGACCGTCTTTATGTGTTACCGCTTCTATCTGTTTCTCATTTAAGCCGTGTAGAGTGTTCATGAGGTTCCCTCTGTTCATGCTATCGAGAGAAATTTATGCGTTTTTTGTAGGTGGTTTGTATGCTATTTACGTCAGGAAATATAGCGTGGGACAGCAATCTATTACGCTAAATAATACACGGTTATTATACCTTATTTAACACGGAAAAGCAAGGTTTTTTGAGCATGATTGCAGAGCTATTCAATTCTCCATTTTCCGATGAAGTTACTTATAATCCAGCCGAACCAGTCTTATCGTAAAAACCGAATTGCCGCTGTATTGACCGCCGAAAGGCGACATCTGTTTATCCAAGAATTCGTAGCTGGGAATCTAATGGCAGGTGTCCGTTCTCTCGGTCTTGCTGAAGACAATGTCGGCTATCTGTTAACTGATGGCAATAGGCATTTGATCTCTGATGCCATCTTAGAAAAGGTCAAAGCATTGAAGGAGAGCATTATTGCTGGTGAGATTACTGTTCCAATGGTACCAGCGACTGAGATTCAAGGCGCAGTTGTACCGTAATGTTGATTTTTGCTCTTTGTTTGCTGGCGAGGTTTTCAACCTCGCCACATAAAATCACGGCTTGGTATCGGTATTAACAGGGGGTTCGTCGTTGTCAATAAACCGTTCAATCGTGTTAATTGTTGCTGGACTCGTACGGAAGTCGGCAACCCACGGTTCACGGAAGTATGCCTGCTTTTCACGCGGTAAGGCGGAAAGTACTTCGGGCGGAGTCTTCAGCCGATGCCAATGCGTTGCGAGATGCGCGTAAGCGTTGAGTACTGCCACACGCGGTGTCTCCCGCTGCCAGACGGGACCCGCATGACACAGATTTTCCGTAAAGAAAATCGCACTGCCAGCCGGGCATTCGTATGACATCAAAAACGGACTCCGTTTCCCTTCCTCTAACGACATGTGATCCGAATGCATCGGAAAGTTGGACTTGTGGCTACCCGCGATGAAGTGCGTCGCACCGTCCTGCTTTGTGACATCTGTGAGCTCAAAGACGACACGCACCATTCCGGCGTGAATCCGTCCGTTATTGACGCGGTACCCGAAAATAGGATCCCCTTGTTGCGGCCCACCGCCGTGAAGGCCGCCGTGTGCCTGTCCCTTTTCACGCCAGACAGAGGAACAGTTCTCTAACCGAACATCGGGACCAATAATTTGGTGTAAAACATCAAGGACTTTCGGATGGTCAATGAGGACACTTGCTGGACCGCCCGGCACAGCACGGTGTTCTGGCGGTAAGGATTCAGGATTGTGATGTATCCGTTCAATCTGATCGACGATTGCGGCCACTTCGTCGCGTTCAAGGATCGCTGGACGCACCAGAAATCCGCTCAAGTCAAATCGAAATTTTTCTTCATCAGTCATGGAATTTACATCTCCTTGTTTGAGAATAGGTCTATCCGCTCAAAACTGAGGCGAGATTCTTTGCTTGTCCACACTTACTTCTCTTAATTGCCGTGTTTCGACTATGGAAACGGATTTTAGCACGTTCGAGTTCGCGGAGTTGAAATCTGTCAATACCTTTACCGTGGAATAGCGCAGGGACACATGTGATTTCGAGTGTGTTTAGTGCTGCATTCGCCTCCTTAAACAATTTTCCAAACATTTCTGAGACGAAGTCGGCTCCTTTTTGCAGCTGACCGGTTACCGTTGATGTTTTAAAAGTTCCACTTTTGAGTTCTATGAGAACAACAACCAAATTACTTTGAGAAGCATCCCCACAGAAAAGCACATAATCACATCGTTTTGTGTCTATTTTACGCTGATCAAATTCGCAGTGATACTCACAACGGCTAAAGCCGTGTGCTTCTTTGCTTCCTCGTGGGAGGCTT
>VXZK01000123.1 GCA_009845545.1 Candidatus Poribacteria bacterium | reverse complement strand
CATAAGGATAACATAAATATCAGAAAATGTCAAATTATTTTTTAACTTTACTATAACAATAATAGGGATCGATGTTAAGTTCTGCTTCATGATCATGACATCAGACAAGGTAATCTGTGAAGGTTTCACAGCCACAACTTCAAACGTTAAGGTTGCAAGCGTCCCTGCGCCATCGCTGTCACCTGAAAGCGATGTTGCCGCGAGCGTTACCTGATTTGCGTTAACAACAGGTGATACAAAAAGCGAAGCTGTCGGCAGATAGGTTCCATTGGCACTTTCAACATAGCGGAGTGCAGACGGATCGAAATGGACTGTTGCCTGATATCCGGCAACATCTTGAACACCGGCAATATCAACTTTGACAACCATGTTTTCCCCAACAGTGGGTGAGATGACTGGAGAAGGGGCAATGCTAACAGTCGGTGCTGGCGTGGGGGCGGTTGACAAATCCCACAACCGAACCGTATTGTCCCATCCGCCGGCACTGGCAAGCAATCTGCGGTCTGGGCTGAATGCGACTGCGGTAACGCCGCTTGTATGTCCGAGAAGAGCCTCGCGCTGTTGTCCAGTGGCTACGTCCCACAAGCGGATTGTTTGGTCGTCGCTACCGCTTGCGAGGGTCCGTCCATCAGGGGAGAATGCTACTGCTAACACACGATCTGTATGACCTTTGAGCGTTTTGGTGGATTTTCCAGTGGCTACGTCCCACAATCTAATTGTATTGTCCCAACTTCCACTGGCAAGCGTCCGCTCATCTGGACTAAACGCCACTGAAGTAACAAAATCTGTGTGTCCTTTAAGGTTCGCGCGCAATTTTCGGCTGGATACGTACCATAATTTAACCGTATTGTCGTGACTTCCACTGGCAAGGGTTCGTTCATCAGCAGAAAATGCTACGGAGGAAACATCATGTGTATGTCCAGAGAGGTCCCACTTCTTCGTGTACGACGTTAATCCATATCCATACCATAGCCAAACATCATTATCCAAGCTTCCACTGGCAAACCAATAACTGTCTCGATCAGCGTCAGCAGCCACAACAGAAGTGAATGTTTCGTTTGTTGTGTATAAAGAATAAGTAGTGGCAAGAGTTTTTCCCGTGTGTGGCTTCCAAAAGCGAACAGTTTTATCCCAACTTCCGCTCGCAAGCATATTGCCGTTAGGTGAAAAGGCGACTGATGTAACTCGGTCTGTGTGTCCATTAAGCGTTGCTAAATGTTCCTCCGTACGCGGATTCCATAGTCGGATTGTATCGTCCCAACTTCCGCTAGCAAGCGTACGACCATCCGGACTAAATGCCACTGAACTCACGAAGTCCGTGTGCCTCTTGAGTATGGCGCGGAGGCGTGCCTCTTGCGTCGAATTGGTTGACAAAGGGACATCAGAATGCCCTATAGGCAACGGTTGCGTCGCGTCGTCAGGTGCCTCAGTGACGAGGACATCAGCAATGGCAGTCGATGCTTTAATCGGATGCGTTGCAGCACCGGTAAAAGTTATGGACTTTTGTGACCTATTGTGTACGTCAAGGTAGTACGTAGCATTTTGGACAGACACGGAACTGCCATCAATTTTTTCGTAATTTGATGCTGTCTGTTTTGACTCCAGAAGCGTTTTACCACTTTCATCTGAAAGCATCACGTCTAAATTATCGGCTGTCTCCTCCCACGAGACAGCGACTTTTATTGAGGGATCCACATCTAAGTCATAGTCGTCATAACTCAGGTCTGTGAGTCGAGGGGTAATTTCAAAGCGTAACGTTTCTTCGGGTGCTATTGTTTCACCGAAGATGGTGTTATCTGCTCTGACAAGTCCTGCACCGTAGGTATTATCTGGCCTGTTAGAAAGCCTTTTTGCGCCGAGAATTATCGCCGATTTGACTTCAACAGGACTAAAATTCCATTCGCCGCTACTATTCTTGCCAACAGCGTCCAGAATTAACGCAGCAACGCCCGCTACATGGGGAGCAGCCATGCTTGTCCCGGATTTTTCACCATAATATTGGGGGGACGAGACCGTCGAAGCGATATTGGATCCCGGTGCTACAATTTCAGGCTTAATCGAATCTGTGTGAGATGCAATTAAATTCGTGTCAGAAGAACCCCAGCTGGAAAAATGGGTGATCTGATTACCAGAATTTACGGCACCCACTGTAATGGCTTTTTCAGTGTATCCAGGCACCCCTATTGTCTCACTTGAATCGGCTGGTTTAAGGGAACTCCCACCGTCGCCAGCCGCGCTTACCCACACCTCATACTCCTGAGAATTTTGAACACTTGATGCTTCTACTTGAAGATCCGCATTAAACAACTCATGAGAGGTGCTCTTGTTTTCTAAGAGAAATCCTACCTGCTCATAAAATTTTGATGTTCCATAGATTGACTTTTTGGCGTATGTCTTACCATTCTGAACAGCACTGCTACGCGAAGCAAAGACTTCTGAGCCATTGGTGTCAAAGATCGCCAAGTCCAAATCATTGCCGTCTGTATCCCACATCAACGTAACTGTTACCCAAACTTTTCCTGTCTCTTTAATGTAAACCTCAAACGGATGCTTGTTTGGCTTGGCATGAGTGGATATCTCGTCGGCAGAGCGTTCCTGCGCTTCGTTACCGGCGGCTACAACAAAGACAACGCCATCATTTACAACCTCGTCAATCAGTACACTCATCGGGTCGTTCGCGTTACGACCATACTCCCAAACGCGCCACCCCAAACTCATATTGATAACATCAGCCTTCACATTCGCTTTTAAAAGCGTATGTTTTCTTGCCGCCCACTTAATTGCGTCCATCGTGTCGCCGTAAGAATTCTGACCCAGTAAAGTAAACCGATCAGTATCTTCATCAAGATCTACCTGAGCATCAAGTAAGTTAACCTTCGGCGCGACACCTGTGAAAACATTATTATCCAACGCTGCCCCGATAATACCGGCGACATGGGTGCCATGGTCTATTTCGTCTTTGAAAATATCAAATCCACCAAAAACTAATACGCCTCTGGTGTCTTTAAGCCTACCTTTAAACTCTGGATGGTCACTATCTATACCGCCATCAACAACAGCAACATTAACTCCCTTGCCCATAACACCGAGCCCCGTAGGGCGTTTACCATAAACCTTAATCGCGCCGATCTGCGCCAAATTGATGAGTGCCACGTTAGCCTTCGCATCCGGCCATATTTCCGCCACAAAGGGGCGATTTATCAAAGCCGTAAGGTTTCCGATAGGAACGGCGACGCACGCCCCATTAATGATGTCGTACGTATAACGCACCTCACCCTGCAGCCCACGAACCGCAGCAGCTTCACCCAAACCGATAGGGGCATCGGACATAATAATAACGGAAATACGGTTCTGAACAATAAAATCACGAATCATTTCAGCAGCGCGTTTGTGGAGATGAGATGGTCTATTATTTTCGTTTATTGAGGGACTTTGACTTGGGGAACCCAAATCTTGTTGTAAATTAAAATCGACAGTATTGACAATCCTGCCAAACTGTTGACGGAGTTGGAAGTGGATGGCTGTCCGGATTTTCAGTAGCACGGGGCCCCGTAATTTCTGATAGTCCCACTCGGAGAGTGCTCCAAGGTTCAAACGACTTGCAATCTCTGCGTCAACAAGGTCAAAAGCGGTTCTGCTTCGTAAGATGTCATCCGTAACTGCAAAGGAACCAACTGAATCTGGGTTAGCGTTGCCTATACCCGGAAGCAGTAGGAGTATCATAACGCCAAAACCGAGTATTAACTGAGAGGTGTTTTTCACAGTTTTCTCCTCAATTCATTGTGTTCATTTTACGCGAGTCACGTTGATTTACTGCTTTACAAATTGTGTGAGAAGGCACTCCACTGAGGATTGTCAGTTCTCCGATTCCAATGTGAAATCAGTGTCCGTTTAAATGGGTCATTTGATACTATTTCCGTATCAACATCTTCCGCGTTGCCGTAAAATCGCCAGCGGTAAGCGTGTAGAAATAGACACCGCTTGCGACGGGTTCACCGAATTCATTTCGCCCATCCCAATACGCTGCACGGCTCTTGCCTTGATAGGTACCGATAGGTTGATGTCCCAATGCCAAGGTGCGTACCGCTGTGCCATCAACTGCATAGATCGTTACTGTCACATCTGCAGGCTCCGATAACTGATAAGGTATCCATGTCTCAGGGTTGAACGGGTTCGGATAGTTCGGTAAGAGTGCTGTCTCTTTCGGTGTTAACGCTGCCAAGAGCTGTTCCAAATAGAGAATGCCTCGTTGTGCTGTCGCATCGGTTAGGTTGAACTGCCGCGCTTCGGAAAGCCACTCCTGGATTTGCGCCCTTGTGAACGTGTCCTCCAAGTCAAAACTCCACTTTGCCGGTGCAGCTGCCTCGCCACCAAGTGCACCGGCAACTTTAACAAGATCCACGATATTTACAATACCATCCTCATTGACATCTGCCGGATTCCCTCCTTCGGGAACCGGCTGCGCGAAACTTGAGGCAACCAGCACTAAATCCAAGATGTTCACAACGCCATCCCGATTCACATCCCCCAGCAGTGGCATAAGCACTTTTGCACTTTCAAAGGTTGGAATATAGCGGAGCCCATTAGGATCAACAAGGTATCCAGACACGCTCACTGTAGAGGCTTCGATATTAAGAACTTCAAAAGTTACGGTTTCAAGCGTGCCATCACCGTTGCCTACACCGCCCACAAGATAATTGCCTTGATCCGTTGATATATGTTTGAGGGCTGACTGATTACAATACCTTCGCCAAAAATTGTAGGTGCGAGGTCCCCTCGCCCAGATGACAACACGGTTGCCGGTGCATCAGCACCCACATCCTTACAAGGAGGCAGACCCCTGAACATCGGACAGGGAAACCCCGCCCCTACACAACCCCGTCGGGATGCCTATTTAAAAATACTTCCACAAAAACCCTGAAGGTATTTTTATTTACCAGTGCTTGCAACATCATGGGACAATGCGTTGTATTTACGATACATCTATCCAATTCAAATGCAGATAATTGGCGAAGGTATTGGAAAGCATAAACCATAATAAAAAATTCGCAACAAAAAAAATCGCATTAAATTTATACACGAGCCAATGATTTAATCGACTGGTTCCGACGCTATTTCCTATTTTATTGGTGTGAGTGCACCTCATGTTTCCTGTTCTATCTCACAAATCCAGTGAATTTCCTTCTTTCCAACCAAGGTCCGTTCACTAATCATGCTTTTCTCCTGGATGAGGGTATTGCCTAATCCAGCAACACCCTCTGGTATTTTTATGAATCTGAAGGGGTTTCCTCAAAACGCTCTATGATACCCATTTCCCTGACGCTGAAAATCATAGACCCTGGTCGCGCCCCGGACTGCCTGGACAGCGACATTCTCACGATAGTGTGGCTGTTGGAATACATCGCGGTTTCCAACAGCCAACATTCGGCGGTTGAACGCAGAACTGCGGGTTAAACTAATAAACCTTCCGCTTCCGCAGTTCCATTGCCTGATTTTTGACAATCGCCATTTCCCTCGGATCTAGGTACGTGTAAATCTGACTCAGACTCCATCCTTTAGGGCTCTATCATTGCTTGCAAAGTAAGCCCTATAAAGTTTCTGAAAAGGTGCAAGGTTTAGATTGCTAACAACAAAAATCAATAAGATAGCAACAGCCAAAGCAGTTCCAAACACCACCCACGGCGAAAACGGTCCCATTCTCGAGGAAGGTGTCGGTTTCATGTCAACAACTTCTCGCGTGATGTTCTGCTTGATACTTGCCGGTATCTGCACGCCACCGAGAACTCCTTGGATGAAGAGTTCCTCTTCTTGTTGTAACCGTTTTCGGGCGCGATGCAATCGAACCCGTATGGCCTCCACCGACACCCCAAGCATTCCAGCAATATCTTCTGTTGTCATTTCGCCGAGATAGTAGAGCGTCATCACTGTCCGCTCACCCTCCGGCAATTTTTCCAAGAGTTTTTTGACGATCTCAGAACGATGTTCATCTGCTTCTGTCTCGCGTTGTTCCGATACATAACGATCATAAGCACATTGCGCCCCTTCTGCTGCTATCTGTGTGTCCGCCAGGGATTGCAATTGCTCTGCAGGTTTAGCGCAGCGCAGTCGATTCAGACAAATCCGCTTCACAATGACATGCAACCACCGAGAAAAACAACTCGGATCTTTCAACGTTGAAAGTTTTTGATATGCGCGAAGGAAGGTATCTTGTGTAATTTCTTCAGCATAGTGGAAATCACCGATTTTCTGCCACGCGAGGGCATGAACACTTTTTTGGTATTTTTCAACTAAAATGCCGAATGCTGAGTCGTCACCTGATAAAACGGCGTGAATCAATTGAACATCGTCTTCTATCTCCACGGAGCCACCTCCTCATGAGCAGGTCCAGCTGCATTTCGCGCGCTTGTGGCATAACCTGTTCGGTTGGGTTCTCCACGAGCATATCTTTATTTTTCGGGTTTCTCCGCCTAACGGAGCGTTCCATCGTCAAAATTGCGCGAGCCTTGATTATTAAAGACACATTTTTTTGACAAAACGTTACATCACGTAAAAAAAATATTTTTTTTACGTCCAAGAAGAAAAAAAGCCCAGCACGTTACCCATTCTATTCAAACAAGGAACGTTTGGACATGAAAACCACACCTACCAGCGGGTGTGCATATATTTTCTGATTTTACATATCTCCCTATATCCGACTGTAGGGTTTTTGCTATGTTAGAATTCGCCGGAGACAGAGATGCGTTGTGAACCGCCGAGGGTGTGGGTGTTGAAAGCGTAGTTGATGAGGAACGACATGGTATTTACGTTGACGCGGAGTCCGGCACCTGCGGAGAGTCCGTGTCCATTCCATCCGCCGCGGAGTGCGACGGTGTCAAAGAGCCAGTATTCTGCGCCGACACGTGATATAATCCCACCGCCGTCACTATTTTCTTCCAGATCCGCCTGATCGGTTTCAAAATCGACCCCGATAGCCCCTCTACCGAGGCGTGGAACGGCGAAATGGTAAGCAGTGCCAAATCGGAGTCGCCGTGTTCGGGTGAATGTCGGTGTGTCAGGTGTATTCCATCGGATTTGTGTTCCTGTTGCATCCAACAACATCGCCCCGACACGTAAACCTTTGTAGGGTTCCACAATGAGACCGATGTCAATGCCGAAGCCGTTTCCGCCATACTCAAAGATGGATTGGTTGAGGAGTTTGAGATTGCCACCGACTGATACCATAGCGTGGACTTGTCGGGCATAAGAGATAAGCAGCGCATTATCGGTATTACTGAAATATTCTGCGACCTCAGGTTTGTCAATATAGAGTTCGCCGTCATCTTTGATACCGTTATTGTTAATGTCGTGGTAATCACCGAGTACGCCATTATTGTTGATGTCAATGAAAGTGGTACGTGGTATATCGTCTACACCGAGGCGGATCCAACTGAGACCGAGGCTGCCGATGTCCTCAATCTGATAGACGTAGTTGAGGAAATTGTAGGCGACCAAACCTCTACTCAGCCAATTGCCGTCTCCTGTGCTAAAGGTATCGGAATACATTGCTGAGAAACTGTGTTTCTTGACTTTGGTAAGTCCTGCGGGGTTCCAATAGGTAGCGGTTGCGTCGTCAGCAATAGCGACGAATGCGCTGCCCATTCCGAGAGCTCGCGCCCCTACGCCGTGGCTGAGAAATTCAGCGGCGTGCGCGCCTTCGTCCGCAGCGCGGGATGTTGTGATAGGTATGAGACTTGCTATTAGAATCGTAAAGTAAAAGAATCGAATTTTTATCATAGGTAGAACCATACAACGTTGGGTTTCGACTATTTTGTGAAGGTGTCAAACATATATCTTCAAAATTATTTTAAGGAACATTAAAAAACTAACCCGGTGCGAAGTCGTAGATCGGTTCGCGGATAATGACACTCAAGACACTCCAGAACGCGCCTACGCAGTATTCACCGAGGATGACACCGAAGAAGAAGAAAACCATTGTTCGATAAGTGCTGGGCCCTCCGAATCGGAGTGCCAGCCATTTGAGGAAGCTGCTGATAACGAGGCAGCTCCAAAAATAGCCGACACCACCGGTCATGGAGATGGGATAACCTGCTGGATGGAGGGGCCACCAAATAAAGCGCATGCGCATGAGCATCAGGAAGAAGGTGAAGCCCATACCACCTGCCATGAAAGACATTGCGGTGACATCAGGGTCGCGCGGGAAAGCAAAGAGCCCGGCAAGCCAACCGAATTGACCAATATGCCCCACTGACGGTCCAATCCCCCCGCCTGCCCCTGTAATTGCGCCCCCGAGACGATAGAGTTCACTAAGCGTTGCCCAAAACGAAGCAAGGGATCCTAAAACAACAGCAATAACCATTGCAAGCACCAAGCGTTTCGTGTTCATATTCGCCCGTTCCGCCATCTTGAAGGCTTCGAGCTGATGCGGCATGATATGTTCACGATATCCACGCCCACTGAAGAACCAGAAGTAAGGGAAAACTGTCAGGTTATTTGGTCCGATGCGGCGTGTTCCCAAGATGTTCACTAAGAACTGTTGCGCGTTACACATGCCTGCCATTTCATGAGCGGGAGGACCGAGTTCGGCGCGGACGCGTGTAATCGCAATCGAAATGGCAGAAAAAAAGGCAAAGAAAGGGAGAATAATTGGGAGGGTCATTCCTGCCTTCAGACAAAACCAGATAATAAAAAGACTTGAGAGCACAATGAGAAGCAGGGCTGTTCGATAGCGGATAGGCTCCTGTGAATCGTCAATACCACCGGGTCTGCCCAAGATTGTGCGCACCACGTTTGTAATGTGCTTACGTGTTACAAGGATAGCGATCACAAAGATCGCCATCCAGCCGCCGATTGATTGCTCACTCCCATACGGGAACGGTGCTGGAATTCCGACTGCACTGCCAAAAACGCGCTGTGCCTTCTCGAATAGGTAGAAAAACCACATAGAAAAGGAAAGATCCAGCGGTAAAAGGAACCCTAAGCCGATTACAAACGGGTAGAGCGGTACAGGGATACCGCCGACAGCGTTCCACGGTTTTTCGGTGAAGAATCTGCCCCAATTACGGGCGTTATGCCGGACACTGAAGTCTGGAAGTACGGGGAAGAAGTGTGCTAAGCCGTGCCAAACATTCAATAGCGCAGCTGCGATGAACCCATACCATAGGACACGATTCCGGAAAAGCTTTGCAGCACCGCCGCCCTCCGTAATCGCCATCGGAAGTTGGATGATCGGATACGCTAATTTCTCGTGTTCGGTCCACTGTTTCCGAACAAGTACATTTACGCAAATCATGATAGTACCGAGGGCAAAAACAAGCGATGTCCACCACAATGTCGGCTTTATCCAGGCACCGCCAATTTTAGCGTTATAAAAAGGCGTGTTCCCTTCATAAAATCCGCGGATAAGCTCCCTATCTGCAACGACAAGGTGTTGCGGGATATAACTGTGGAACATGTCTGCCCAATCGTTCTCAATTGTCGCAAACCAGAATGCGTGCGGGAGTGCTGGAATTGTCAAGGCTAACGTATCGTGCCCAGCCAAGCCGGATGCGATAGAGAGCATAGCGTAGATGGTAATCATCTCCCCTTGTGTCAACGCCGACCGTGGCGCGACACGCTTCAGGAAGAGGTTTATCAGGATTAGAAAAAAGATGTTAAGAACGACGTTCCAGAACAGGGAGATGGTCGTTGGATGTCCGGAATGCCAAACACATTCAACTTCAATAACCCAAAAAACATTAGGCGGAATTAAAAAAATAGCAATGAGTATGGCACGCCATGTGACACCGGATGCGCGGTGTCGATTTTGCTCGTCTATGTTTTGCACAGTTTATTTCCACTTTCTTTAGAGCAGTTGGCTATCAGCAGTCAGTAATCGGTGGGTTTCTGGTCATTGAATATTTTCCTTATAGAGATAGCCCATTTATGCCCCAGAGTCGTACCGAAAACTGAAAGGTTGCGTGGTCACCGCCTCGAGTGCTGATAGCCGTTAGTTAGAAATGTGTTGGCGGTTCGGTCTCCTTTAATTCCCACAAAATATGCCCGAATTCGGACGCGCCCCCTGCGTTCCCTCTGATGAGTTCACCGTCAATGCCCCAAGCAAGTTTGTAGGCAGCGAGGACTTGCGTCAGCGAATTCTCTACACTGCCGTGACAGAGTAAGGCAACTGTGCCGCCCCCGCCACCCCCCGTAATTTTCGCGCCGTAGATGCCGCCTTGTTCCCCAATTTTTCGGGCGATATTGACCAGTCCATCAACTTCAGGTGAACCGAGTCCTGCGAGATCACGATAACTCGCGTTGGATTCATACATAAGATTACCCGCTTCCGTGAGACAGTCTTGGATGCGCTCTGGATCTTTCGCTGCATTTTTTATAGCCGCGATAAATTGCTGAGTCCGCGCATTTTCATAAATCATGTGTTCTACCCGGCTCTTCACAGGATATATTATCTCAGGCTCTACCTGTGTAGCAGTATCAACGATTTCGCCGTACTTTTCAAGGAATTCTCCGCCATGCATCTGTTCAGGCAACAGGATTTCACACTGCTCGTGAAATTCCTGTACAGAAACATTGCAGAGATAGTTATCAGCCAATGCCTCCGAGATTTTTTGAGCAGAGTTGCCTTCTTCAGAAGCGGCTTCAGCTTCTGAGGCAAAAGCGGCTTTGAGAATAGTCAATCCCATAAAAGCACCGATACGTGTGTCAATGTAAGCAGTGCTTGAGGTGCTCCTGCGTACTTTTGTATGGATACCGACAAAACTGACGTTCAAGGGCGATGAAACGAATTCAAGGATTTTGTCCGGTTGACAAAGAATTGAGAGAATTTTCGATGAGGTGCCTGCGACGGCAGTCACCTGATCCATAATCCCACAAGGCGCGCCGGCAATCCGATTTTCAACGATTTGTGCGAGACGCGCTATTTCCATCGCGCCCAATTCTAAATTATAGAGTTGATTAAGTGCCATCAAGGTAGCAACTTCAACAGCGGCAGATGAGGCGACCCCACCGCCTATCGGAATATCGCTCTTAATAACTATCGTGGCACCGTGCGGAAACTGGTTAATCTTCCCTTCCTTGAGTAGCACATAAAACCCACCGAGTATGTAGCTCACCCACGCGGTGCTCGGTTCTTGGTTGAAATAGTCTTGAACCTGTTGATAGGTTTTGAGAGCACCGTCGGTGTAGAAGTTATCAAGCGAGCAATGAAAGTTGGGTTTGAATTGATTCCCGGCGCGGAGCGTGATTGCACAGAGATTTCTATCTTCTCTGGCTTGGCACGCGGCAATTGCGGTCCGGTCAAGAGTCATCTCAAAGACATTAGCCCCGCAATAATCGGCAACGCCGCCCATAATGTCAAGTCTTGCTGGTGCGTGCGTAACAATTACCTGCCCGCCTTTTTTTAGGCCGAACGAAAAGAAGAGCTCAGGCGAATCCTCTTGTAAAAGGTACTCCAGTTCAAGGATCTGAAAGGATTTTACTTTAGGACCGTAGAGTTGTTCAACTTTCATCAATCTTTCCAACTAAGACTTCTGTGTAGTAATGTTCTGGCAACCTCTCTCTCAAATTCAGACGTATCTGGTAAACAGGTTCCGCCTCAGATTCTGTTAATATAGTTTCCAAACTTCAAACACGTGCGTATTGTCAGCATTTATGACACAATGTTATACGAATTCGGTTAATTTATCAAGCCTTTTTTAGCGTGAGGCCAGGGTCATTAGTTTTAAATAAATTCTGGAATAGAAACGCTTATGGGTTCACAACCCTAACATTCTCACCATCTTTCAAAGAATGCTGTCCAGCTGTAACAACAGCATCACCTTCGACGATCCCATTGAGAACTTCAGCCTCACTGCCACGCAAAAGCCCTACCTCCACGGGTCGGCGGCGGATCACACCGTCTTCAACGACAAAGACGTTTTGTGCCTTTGTGGCAACATCACTTATAAGCGAGACACGCGAAATGAGAATTGCATCCGTATGCACCTTGATAGGCACAGTAACTTTCGCGAACATTCCCGGTTTAATGGTTCGATCGGGGTTGTCAATACGGACTTCAACAGTAGCTGTACGTCGCATCACTTCTAAAGTCGGACTAATGAAAGCGATAGTACCGGAGATTGGGGTATCTATGCCATCAATTTCTATCAATGCCTGCTGATTGAGCGCCACTTGGCTCAACTGTGCCTCAATTACATCAACGGCAGCTTTGACGGTATCAATATTGACCACTTCAAAAAGAGGTGCTGTGGGAAGAGCCATGCCCCCTAAATCCAAGTAGCGTTTGGAGATAATACCAGAAATCGGTGCATGAATTGTAGCATCGTTGAGGCGTTTCTGTGCAAGTTTGAGCGCAACGTGTGCCTGTGTGCGTGCCGTTTTTGCCGAGGTAATCTCTGCTTCCCAACTCTTCGCAGTCTCTAAAACTTCTGCGGAAGTGAGTGCTGCCTGTGCGGTTTCAACCTGAGAACGTGCGAGTTCAATGTCTTTTTCCCATGTTCTTGTGGTGGCTTGTGTCTGCGCCAACCGTAAGGATGCCTCCGCTTGTTGAACCTGTGCTTCCATTGCTTGGATATCCTCGGCACGTGCGCCGTTATCAATAAGTTGAAGTTGTTCAGCAGCGATTTTCTGCTGCGCAATGCCGATGTCCAGCTGGGTTTTCGCGCCTTCAAGAGACTGCTGGCTAATCGCACCACTTTGGAAAAGTTGGAGCATCCGCGTGTGATTGCTTTTGGCATTGGCAAGGTTGGCATCGGCTTGATTCACAGCCGCTTGTGCCTGCCGTCGGTCTTCGTCTCGGGCCCCGCTCTTAATTTTTTCAAGATTCGCGACAAGCGATTCCAAGGCTGCTCGTGCCTGATCTATTTGCGTAAGCGTCCGGATTTCAGAGAGATCTACGACTTGTTGTAGCGCGACCTCGGCGGCGTGAAGTTGTGCTTTTGCTTGTGCGATCTGCGATTGTACGCGTACCTTCGCGAGCTGCTTTGTTTGAGAATAAGCGGTCTCCGCGGCTTCCAATGTCGCTTCTGCTTGTTGAACAGCAAGTTCTAATTCTTCATACTCAACAGTAGCAAGCGGTACACCTTTTTTTATAGTGTCTCCTTCATCAACGTTTAAGACAATAAGCCGCCCTGCTATTTTGGGGAAGACACTGACTTGTGATTCTGCTCGAATAGTCCCGGATAATTCAAGTTCAGAACGAATTTCGCCCCGTTTCGCTCTTGTAACCTCCACAGGTTTAAGCACCGCTGCGACTTCATCTTGTTCCGCTGTGGGTTTCTCCGGTTTCAGAAATCGTGGCACGGCAAGAATCGCCGCTACTGCTAATAATATGAGAATGACAATCAGGACTTTCTTCAATTTTTTTCTCCTTTCTCCTTTTAACCAACGTTATGTTAAGTGTCTATTTATTGTTGTAATGTTTGCCCTATTGCTTTTTCCAATCTCGCCAAACCGACGACATAATCGTGGTATGCCTGAAGCCGATTGACTTCTGCTTGTGCTAATGCGAGTTGGGTGTCAGTCAATGCGACAGTGGTAATGATTCCATTTTGAAATTGGAGATTTGCGATGCGTACACTCTCCTGTGCCTGAGCAACCGCTTCGCGCTGTACATCAATAAGTGTTTGCGCCCCAAGGAGATTCAGATAGGCATTGCGGACTTCAAATTCAACACCAACTTTGACTTGGGTCCCACCCAACTGGATCTGCTTTAAAGTGGACTCGGATTGTTGGACGGCTGCGCGCGTTGCAAACCCATCAAAAATAGGGATATTGATTTGGAAACCGACGCTCCAAATCCTATTCATTTGTGTCAGTCTTTCATTTTGTGATATTTGGTAGTTTGTAAAAAGCCCAAGGTCAGGACGACTCCGCGTTTTAGCGATGTCAACCTGTTTGTGGGCAGCCTGCTCACTTAATTGCGTGCGGCGTACTTCAGGACGATTTTTAAGTGCCTGCTCTATTAATGTATCAAGGTTCAAGGCAAGCATTTGATGTTTTTCTGGGACTTCGAGTGCGCCTTTAACCGACACGTCCTCGGCGAGTGGTATGTTTAGGACTGTTTTATAGGCGTTTTTGGCGGTAATAATGGCGTTCTCGGCACGAACAAGTTGGGATTTTGCATTTGCGAGTTGGACCTTTGCGCGAAGGACATCAAAGTTAGTTGCGGCACCCGCCTTAAGCGAAGCCTCTGCGATCCCGAGTTGCTTTTCAACAAGGGCAACGCTTTGCTGTGCCACCCTGACAAACTCTTGGGCGATTAAGACAGCGTAGAACGCTTCAGATACATCTAAACGGAGCTGATTATAGGCGGCATCAAGATCACGTTGTACGGCTTGATAGTTGAGTTTTGCGGCTTGATAACCGTAATAGTAACGTCCCCATGCAAAGACGGGTTGTGTTAAACTGAGAGTGCCTTGAACGTTGTGATGTGCTCCAAATTCCAGTTCAATCAGCTCGGACTCGTTATCCGCGCTCGGCGGTGCCATTTCGTCCATTTCTTCGCCCGGCATCGGGAACCCAAACCCGCCCTCGGCTTGGATGACTGACTTTTGTACATCTTTAAAATAGGTATAATTACCGTTGGCTGTGATCCTTGGCAAGAGTCCTGCGCGTGCAGAACGAACTTGTGCCTCGGCAGTTTTTAAGTTCTGCTCAGCAGTTTGAACAGTAAGATTGCTTTTTTTGGCGATTTCAATACTATTCGCTAAGGTCAAAACCCGTGGTTCTTGTGCTACAGATGTGAGATTTATTAGAAGTAGTAAAAAGGTTCCGACACATACGAAATGGCAGAACCGTAATGGATTCATCGCGGTCGTGTCCTCCCATGTTCGGTAAAGACGGACTTTCAGGAAGGCGCATCTCTACGGGCGAAATTATGGATATGGGTAGGTAAGATGTCCCCCCCCATACCGTATCTAATAGGACTTACGCACTCCCCTGGTAGGTGCGGTTTCTAACCGCACCGAACCCTGATAGAAAGTGCCTTTATTATATCAAAATAGGCGTTCTGAACCAATTTTGCGTAAGTCCTATCTAAATAAGCTTTAATAACGGATAATAGTTGTAGCGTCGCCAATTGCCCAGAGTTGACCACTTGGCGTTTGAACGAGGTCGCGAAGATGGTTTCTTGTCGGCGATTGCTGCAATAGCCAGGTGACACCGCCGTCATTTGTGTAGAGGATTGTGCCGTTGTCTCCGACCGCCCACCCTTCCTTAGCATCACGGAACAGAATAGCTTTAAGGTTCTCCTGGGTTGGTACAGTCTGATCGATCCACGTAGTGCCGCCATCTGTGGTTACCATAATAGCGCCTTGTTCACCAGCGACCCATGCGTTCTGTTCATCTATAGCATAGACATCGTTCCAGGTGGGTCCTTGCGAGATAGGTGTCCAAGTTTGTCCGCCATCGACGGTTTTTGAGATAGTGCCAGCATCTCCGACGACCCAGCCGACCTGTCCATTAATGAAATGAGCCCCGTACAGATTGACGAACATAGCGGCACCATCTTGATTCCTCCAAGTTTCTCCGCCATCGGCTGTATGCATAACCCTTGCCATTTCACCGACCGCCCACCCGTGTGTAGGGCTGCCAAAATCCATAGCATAGGACCCCATTGCGCTGAGCCAACTCATGTCTCCCTCAAACTTAATCCGTTCTGCGGTGCCATGCCCCTCATCTCCTGGGTCGCTGAGGTCTCCCCAAGTTTTGCCGCCATCTTTTGTTTCAGCTAATGCTGCATTGCTTCCAACGATATAACCTTTGTTTGCATCAACAAATCCAACGCCGAAGAGTTCAAAGACATTCCCACTATCTTGGGGTTTCCATGTTTCACCGCCATCGTTGGTGTGCAAAACGCTTCCAGCCAAACCGACTGCCCAGCCAAGCATGTCGTCATGGAAATAAACAGCGCGAAGTTCGCTTGCGCTCGAGATAATATCCCAGGTTTCACCGCCATCTGTGGTGTGCAGGATTGTTGCCTTATCTCCAACGATCCATGCTTCGGTTGCGCTGATCATGTGAATGCCTTGGAGTCGTGCGGCAACGGGTCTCGTTCCAAGGGGTGCCCAGGTTGTGCCACCATCTTTTGTGCGCAGAATCACACCGAATTCAGCGGCGGCAATCCCAATATTTTCATCAGCGAAGTGAACATCCCAAATCGGTTCAGGCATTCCGTTGGAGTTCGGGACATTGCTCGTTTGGATGTCCCACTTGTTACCGTTAACCGTTCCGACGACAGCACCCCCTGCCCCGACTGCCCATCCTGCTTGATCGTTTAGCATGAAAAGGGCATCAAGTGTGTTGACTGTTGCACTCGTCTGGAACTGCCAATTCTGTCCACCATCACTGGTGTGAAGAAGGGTTCCACCACCGCCAGCTGCCCAACCGACTTCAGGACTCACAAAATAGATACCTTCAATCGTATTGTTGGTGTCAATCGTCTGTTTCGCCCAAGTTGTGCCACCGTTCATAGTGCTGATGATGAGTCCGCCGTCGCCACTTGCCCAACCGTGTTTCTCATCGACAAACGAAACAGCTAAGAGCGCGGTCCCGGTGCCAGTGTTTTTTTTCATCCATGTCTGTCCACCATCTGTCGTTTTCAGGACTGTGCCGTTTTCGCCGACTGCCCAGCCGATTTGTGGGTTAATAAAACGGACCTTCTTTAACTCAGCATCAAGCGGCAGAGGTTGCTGGTTCCACGTTGTGCCGCCGTCATTCGTATGTAGGATTGTTGCACTGCTACCGACAATCCATCCATGTTGTGCATCAACAAAAAATACATCGGAAAAGGAAGCCTGCCACTTGGATTCGCTCACCGTCTCCCACGCTTTTTGTGCGAGCGCGAAAGGTGCGATAGAAAGCAGCAGCAAGACTCCAAAAATAGATAGTATTCGCTTTCTCTGTTTCATCAAAATTCACAGCGTCAAGACCTACCCTTCAGGTATGGAATGAACGCCAACCTCCTTACTTCTTGAAACGGGCTTACGAGTAACGCCCTTCGTTTTAAGTAGTGCATTGTACTTTTCTATAACCGTGAACTGAAGTCTATGTGCTTCATTCTGTTGTATATGATACCACGTCTGAACAATTTATGTCAACCGAAAAGCAGAAGCAGGCAGAGGTATTCAGTTTTCGTAAGAATCGGGGTTACAACCCCTCCCACAAGAGTGATTTGTGGCAATTGAATGGCTCAGGGAAGCAGACAGAGGATTTTGTCCAACAAAATCGGCTTTATGAAAATCTCCTATCGGATGCTCGCAATCTGTGCATCGCGAACAAAGTTGTTTATGGTATTTGGCAGAAATGTTATGTGCAAAACCGTTGATGGGGAACAAGACGAGAGAGCTGAACGCCATTAAAATATCTGCTTGCAAGCTTTGTCTAAATAGTATATCATATACATGTCAAAAATTTAATCTTTTTTCAAGGAAACCGAAAATTTATTTTGTATTGCGTAGCGTGCTATAGAAAATACAGGAAACCCTTTTATGCGACACAACCTCTTCGTCCCGAACAAAATGCCTTATGCCAAAGGAAAAAACCGACCAGATGTGCCGTGTATTCTGTGTGCAATTGTCGAGAAAAACGATAAAGTCGAACGACTCGAGGTCCATCGAACCGAACGTTTTACCATATCGCTTAATCTCTATCCTTACAGTCCGGGGCACCTCTTAGTTTTTCCGAATCGGCATATCGTTGATGTACGAGAATTACATCAAGAAGAGGTTCAAGAACTGCACGAACTCCAATGTCTCTGTTTTGAGGCGTTGACGCGCGCTTATCAGCCACGCGGCTATAACGTCGGTTATAATATGGGGGATGCCTCTGGGGCGAGCATCCCGCATTATCATTTGCACGTCGTCCCGCGATACCCGCGTGAATTGGGGTTCATGGACGTTATCGGCGGTGCACGCATCATCATTGAGGATCCGAACGCCACGCAGGAGAAACTTGTACAAATCTTTCAGGAACTGACAATGTAGTTATCAGTTAACAGTTAACAGTTTTCAGTTACAAGAGGTTTTTGATAGTTCCAGGGTTTCCTCTTTAACTGAAAACTGAAAGATTTTTTCGCAGAAAAGAATCGTACTGAAAACTCACAACTATTCTCCACGAAAGGAAAAACATAATGAGTAATCTCGCTTATGATCTTTTAGCCGAAACCTTAGAGAGACAGGGAATCCAGATAGAAGCGGTCAAAAACCATCTCAAAACGCAACACGTTGAGACCCCCTCATGGGGTTACGGTAATTCCGGTACTCGATTTGGTGTCTTTGAGCAGCCCGGCGCAGCGCGAAACGCTGCGGAACGCTTGGAGGACGCAGCCACCGTTCACCGCTTTACTGGCATTGCTCCGACTGTTGCGCTCCATATTCCGTGGGATAAAACCGACGATTGGGGTGCCTTGAAGCAATACGCTGCAGATGTCGGTATCGGCATCGGTGCGATCAATCCGAACGTCTTCCAAGATCAGGCGTATAAACTCGGAAGCATCTGTAACCCAGATGCCGATGTCCGCAGACTTGCCATTGACCACATGCTTGAGTGCACTGACATCATGGCGAAAACAGGGTCCGATCTGCTCAGTTTGTGGTTCGCAGACGGCACCAACTTCCCGGGTCAGTCGAACTTCAGGAAACGCAAGCAGTGGATGCAAGAGGCGTTAGCCGAGGTTTATGATGCACTTCCAGATGCCACTCGGATGCTCATTGAATATAAATTCTTTGAACCAGCCTTCTACCATACCGATCTCCCCGATTGGGGAACGGCTTACCTCATGGCGACAAAACTTGGTGAGAAAGCACAGGTCCTCATCGACTTGGGACACCATCCGCAAGGTACAAATATTGAATTTATCGTTGCTTACCTGATTGACGAAGGGAAACTCGGTGGATTCCACTTCAACTGCCGAAAATACGCTGATGACGATCTCACGGTAGGTTCCATCAATCCGCAGGAACTCTTCCTGATTTACACCGAGTTGGTTGCTGCAGAACTTGATCCCGATACGGAAACCGATATTGCTTATATGATTGATCAGAGCCACAACCTGAAACCGAAGGTAGAAGCGAGTATCCAATCTGTTTGCAATCTGCAAAAAGCGTATGCGAAAGCACTACTCGTTGACAGAGAGGCACTCGCAGCTGCACAGGATGCCGCTGATCTCGTTGAGGCGGAGTCCATCCTCCAACGCGCTTATGAGACAGATGTGAATCCACTGCTGGAACAGGTACGCTTGGAGATGGGCCGCGACCCACACCCGTTGGCAGCCTATCGGAAAAGCGGTTATTATGAAAAGATTAGTGCTGCGCGCGTCGGTGGTGAAAGCCAAGGCTGGGCATAGGGCATTTGAAGACACAAGTGTCTGTAGGCGCGCTTTCTAAGCGCGCCTTTCTTATGGAATCTCTTGGAAAAATATGACGAAGATTAAAATCGGAATTATCGGTTCGGGCGGGATGGCGCGGCACCATCTCTCTCGATTTACGGCAATGGAGACTGCTGAAGTCGTGGCGATCGCCTCCAGAAATGAAGAGACAGGAAACCAACTTGCCGCGGAATATAAAGCCATTTTTGTTTCTGATTGGCATTCCTTTGTCGAGCGAGAGGATATAGACGGGGTTGTTATCTGTACACACAACGACAGCCATGGTGAGATTATCCTTGCAGCGTTACAGGCGGATAAACATGTCTTTGTGGAATATCCACTCGCCAGTGATATTGGTGAGGGAGAAGCGGCATTGAAACTTGCTGAGGCGCGCGGTCGTGTGCTCCGAGTCTCACATCCAGAGGTCGTCTCCAACACCCATAAGGCACTCAAGCAGAAAATAGGCGAACTCGGTGACTTGCTACTTACTTCTTTTGTGCGTCTCACACCGGGGCGCGGTGCGCGTCCTGAGATTCTTTTTAATCTGCCGGTGTCAGGCACGCCTGCGCATTTCTTTATTTATCATATCTATCCGATTGTCGATTTCTTCGGTGGTGCCGCGTCTGTTAAAAAGAGTGCTGTCTACGAAGGGTTGAGAGAAAACGGACAGTATGATCGGTTTGTTAACACACTCACTGTTGAATTCAAACGCGGTGGTATTGGACAGTGGACGTGGGCAGGTGGCATCGCTATTAACGCCGCTGAAGAACATGAGCGATATGTCCTTACCGAAGGCACGATAAGCGATGCTGGTGGTGAATGGCACTGCACGACACCCGCTGGTGTGACACCGCTCATAATCCCAGATTCACCACAACCGACGCTTCAGGAGTTATGGCTCTCTGAAATCCGGGATACCGCTGATCAACCGCCAAATTTGGAAGATGCGAAAGTCGCCCTTGAGGCAATCCGTATCAGTCTCGCATCCGAATAATCTATCCCAAGGTACGTTGAAACCATGCGACCGATTTGGTGATGACCGCTTGCTCCGAAGCAACAGTGTTGAAGGTGTGGTCGCCTTTATTGATAATTTCAAGTGCTGTCGGAGCCTCGCGTTCGCGCATGAGTTCGTAGTAGCGTTTGCCGTGAGAGACTGGCACGACATCATCACCACTCCCGTGAATCACGAGGAGCGCGCCCGTGAACTGCTGGATAAGCGCGGAAGGTGATATATTGGGGAGTTCTTCATAGAACGCCTTTCCGACGATGTTTGGGTTCGACTGTGCGATTTCCTCTGGTGTTGGTGTGTGCTTGGATCTCGCCAGAATTTCCTCACGTCGGTCTGGTGGATCGTCCGAGAGCGGTGCCCACATTACCGTTGACTTTACACGGGCATCTTGCCCAGAGACACATGCCGCGACGCACCCCCCCATGCTCAATCCCAAGATACCGATGCGTTCAGGGTCTACACCCTGCATGGCACTGAGAACATCAATGGACTTGATAGCATCCGAAACCTCGCCGCCGATGGTCATCTCTGAGAAATCACCCCCGCTGTCCCCGGAACCCCGGAAATCGAAGCGCAGCGCATGGAATCCGGCACCAGCAAGTTCACGAGCGGTTTTAACGAATATCCTGTGCGGTTCAACTTTTGTTCCAGTGAATCCGTGAAAGAAAACGACTGCTGGGCACGGTGTATCGCAAGCCACTGGTGAATGTAGTATGCCGTTCAGTTGTTGTCCTTTATTGTAAAATACGATGGGTCTTTCTATCATATTTTTCTCCTTTTTCTTGACATTAAAACTTCTTTGTGATAAACTTATTATATAATAGTAGTTATTTTTGTGAAGTGGGTTTCATGAGAGCAAAATCAATAGGCTTGCAATTATCAGCCCAATTGCGGGATACGTTTGAAACCGCAATTGTCTTTCTCTACCCGGCAAAATGCCGCGTCTGTGAAGAATTTTTGGGCGTTGCGTCTATGCCCTATATCTGTGCGAACTGCTGGCGGGACATGCAATTCCTTGAACCGCCTTGGTGCGATATATGTGGCACGCCGGGTGTGGATGGACTTTGTGATGCGTGTGCTGTCTCTCCACCTCGCTACGGAAAATTGAGATCTATTGCATTCTATCACACAACGCTCCAACAGGCAATACATCTCTTTAAATTTGAGAAGAAAAAGGTATTTGTGCATCATCTGATTCAATTGATAAACGCCCATATCCCTTCAGACTGTAGCATTGAGACATACGACTTTGTTTTGCCTATTCCGATCCATAAAAAACGACTGCGGGAACGGGGTTTCAATCAGGCAACGCTACTTGCCAATGGGATTGCGAAAGTTGAAGGCGTACCGGTTCTTACAGATGTGCTGGTTCGGAAACGACACACCGTCGCGCAAAGCAGCTTAGACAGCACAGCCCGGCAACAGAATATCGTTGGCGCTTTTGAGGTCCGAAACCCGGATATTATTTCTGGAAAACGGCTCTTAGTCATTGACGATGTTTTCACGACCGGTGCTACGATTCGTGAAGCCGTTAGTGAATTATGGACTGCCGATCCCGCTGAAATCGACGTTTTGACACTGGCGAGGACTTTGGACCCGGAAAAATCGTGAAACTTTTTCGCTTCTACTGCGTATTATATGAATGTTCATGATAGGGCAAAGTTGCTGGTGCACTTTCGCATTGCAAGCCGAGGGAACGTTTGAAACTGTGCTTTAAAGAACTACTTATCATTGTGCTATCACCTAAACTTGTGGTGGGAGGGGTAAACCTTTGCACTTAAATAGCATAAAAATTCGAGGATTCAAGAGTTTTGCCGAGGAAGTCGAATTGATACTTGAACCCGGCATTACTACTATTGTCGGACCCAACGGTTGCGGGAAAAGCAATGTTTCCGATGCAATTCGGTGGGTACTTGGCGAACAGAGTGCCCGTGCCCTTCGGTGTACCTCTATGCGTGACCTGCTTTTCAATGGCGGTGCCAATTTCGCGCCCGCCCAGAAAACAGAGGTGGCATTACGCTTTTCAAATGACTTTTCAGATGTTAATGGCGATCCAAATGCATCCGCAGAAGATGCTTCCAACATGGCTCTCGCATCCCCCGAAGTTGAAGTATGTCGTCACCTCACCCGCGCTGGCGAAAGCCGCTACCTGATCAATCAGAGTCCGTGTCGGCTTCGCGATATCAGCGAACTCTTTATGGATACGGGTATCGGTGTTGATGCTTATTCTGTCATGGAACAGAGCAAGATTGACCTGATTCTGAACGTGCGCCCTGAAGAACGCCGCTTTCTGTTCGATGAAGTTGCTGGTATTACGAAATATAAGCACCGAAAGAAGACGGCACTCCGTAAACTTGAACAGACTGAACAGAACCTCGTCCGTATCAACGATGTCATTCAGGAATTACAGCGCGAGACCGAAGCCCTCAGAGAACAGGCGGAACAGGCGCGACACTATAACGCGCAACAAGCACAACTCAAGCAGTTTGAGTTGGACCTCGCCCATAGGGAATACGATAAGCTTCGTACCGATTATAGCCAAGCACAAGCCGATTTAGATGAGATTTTAACCACCGTCGCAACGGCTTCTGAAACGCTTAAAGCCGCCGAGGAACGTATTGAGGCATCCACAAACCGCCAGTCCGAGTTGGACGAAGCGATACGTACCGGACAGGCAGCCCTGCGCGATATTGAAACACAAATTGAGCAAATTGAACGCCAGATTGTCCTTCACAAGGAGCGGCAGCTGAACATCCAGAAGCAACGCGAGCGCGCCCTCCAGACGCTTGAATCCTTGAAGGCACAGCAAACAGCACTGACCGCACAGAAGCGCGAGCGGACCCAAGAACACCAAAGGCTTGAGGCATCCTACAAAATAGAGGAGAGCCGACTGGCAGCGCGTCAGCAGCTGCTCACACAACTCGCTGAACGCATCACTGCCGCTAAGGAATCTGTACAAGAGGCACAGACGGTCTTACAGGAGGCCGCGACCGAATTGGAAGACCGCGAGCGCAAACGTCTCGCTATTGAGCACAATTTGAGCAGTACCGAGGGAAATCTCAATCGTCTCAAAGAGCGTACAGACGCACTGGAAACCGAGCACAAGACTGCTACTGATACGCACGCTGCGGTTCAACGTGCCGAAACACAATTAAAGGCGGAATTGGTTCATATTGAAGCCGAAAGAAATCACGTGGAGACGAACCTACAGGAAAATCAGGATGCGCTCCGCAAGATTGAAGCCGAAATTCAAGGTTTACAGAATACTTTGGGCAGCAACGTCTCACGGCTTAAATCGCTACAGGAATTACAATCCGCTTATGAAGGATACTACGCCGGTGTTCGGGCGGTAATGCAAGCGAGAATCCACTATCCAGATCAGTTTCAGGGGGTCTGTGGTGTTGTTGCCGAGCTGCTCACGACGGATGCTGAGTTTGAGGTTGCGATAGAGGTCGCACTCGGTAGTGATATCCAGAGTGTGATTACCGAGACGGCTGAGGATGCACAAAGCAGTGTCGCGTTCCTTAAAAAGCATCGCGCGGGTAGAGTGAAGTTTCTCCCGCTCGATTTTATACGGGAACGCAGATTCTATGATGAGGCGCTGCTCAACAAACCCGGTGTCATTGGTGTCGCTCAGGACTTGATTGATTACGCCCCTGAATATGAACCTGCGATGCAACATCTGCTGGGGAATACACTTATCATTGAGGATTTGGATGCTGCTGTCGCACTGACCCGCCAATTCCGTCCGAGGGCGCGTCTCGTTACTTTAGATGGAGATATCATTGATACGTCTGGGGCTATCACCGGTGGTCAAACGAATCAGAGGCAGAGCGGGTTACTCGGTCGCGCACGCGAACTCGAAACGCTTGAAAATGAGATCGGAAAATTGACGCAGAGCTCAAATCGGAAGGTTGAGAAACGCAAAGCGTACGCCGCGAAAATAGCGGATTTACAAAGAGCACGGCAGACACTCACTGCCCAGTGGCAAGATAAGCGGGTGGAGAAAGCGTCGCTGACGAAAGACATGGAGCAGGCGAACCTCCAGGTTACCCGTCTTGAGCAGCAACTCGCCGAGGTTCGGACAGAAAACCGAGAGTTAAGCAAAGTCGTTAATGCATCACGCGAGGAACAGGAGGCACTTGAGACTGAAATCGCGGCGTTGACGCAAAAGCGTACGCGTACCCAACGGTGGATTGAGCGCGTGTCCGAACAGATTGAGAGCGAAAATAGGAAACATGCGGAGGTTGCCGGCAGTTGTCAAGAGATGGAAGTCTTTTTAGCGGGACAGCATCAGAAATTGCAGGGGTTGATGTCCGAGTTAGAAACGATTGAGGAAACGTATCAACGGGCAACAAAGGATATTGCTGAACAGCAGGCAATTATTGACTCCGATGAACAGACGAAGATTGACCTCGGAGAACAGGTCGCTACCGCAGAACGCGAATTCCTCCGTTTAGAAGGAGATCGCGCTGAAGCTGAATCACATGTTGATGAACTTACGCAAGAACGGGAGACGCTCCTTCAAGAGGTAGCGGTCCTTCAAAAAGAGATGCGCGCAACTCGGCGGAACTTTGAGAAACAGAATAAAGCGCGCCATCAACTCGAAGTCGCAACAACGCAGCTTGAGATGCGGATAAAATCAGTTTCAACCCGTATGCACGATAAATATCAAGTTTCGATTGATGCGCTGCCACCGCTGCTGAATGATGAACAGGCGATGGACGAGATTGATCTGCTTGATAGTATTGAGAAGTTAAAAGCGGAACTTTCGGGCATGGGGGCGGTGAACCTCAAAGCGATTGAGGCTTACGAGGAACATAAGAAACGCCACGATTTCCTCATTGCCCAGCGCGACGATGTCCAGCAGTCGATGCAAGCCACCATTCAGGTGATCCAGAAAATCAATCAGACTTCAAGAGAGGTATTTCTTGAGACGTTTGAGCAGGTCCAAACCAACTTCCAAGAGGTGTTTACACAACTTTTCGGCGGCGGTGAAACGGAGCTATTATTGACGGATCCGTCCGATGTGCTTGATTCGGGCATTGACATTATTGCCCGTCCGCCGGGTAAACGTCCACAGAGCATCACGCAGCTTTCCGGCGGCGAACGTTCGTTGGTAGCGATTGGACTCTTGTTTGCTGTCTTCAAAATCAAGCCGAGTCCGTTCTGTGTGCTTGATGAAGTTGATGCAGCACTTGACGAGGCGAATGTGCTCCGTTTCGCGAATCTCATCCGTGCCCACGCCGAGAATACACAGTTTATCATCATCACGCACAACCGCCGCACCATGGAAATCGCTGACGCGATGTACGGTGTGACGATGGAACAGGCGGGTATCTCAAAGATTGTCTCTGCCAAGTTTGGCGAGTAGTGGAATATGGATAAACTGAATCGTGAGCAACTCACAATCCTCCCGCTCACTGAACGCCAGCACAAGATGACAGTGGCGGATGTCTACCCGTTAGACGCGGGGGCCCCACCCTATGAAAATCCTAATCTCCGTATTGTTGCGGATCGGGTTGTTGCGGCGCGTCGCGCGGGCCGGCAAGTCATCTGGATGATGGGCGCGCATGTTATGCGGCGTGGTAATTCTCGCTTTATCATCGATTTGATGGAACGCGGCATCATTACACATCTCGCCACGAATGGCGCGTGCGCCATCCACGACTTTGAACTCGCACACATCGGGGCAACGCTTGAAGATGTGGAAGACTACATCCGGGACGGTAAGTTCGGTCATTGGGAGGAGACAGGCCGTTACCTGAATGAAGCGATTGTTCGGGGTTACCGAGATAAAATCGGCTTTGGGGAAGCAATCGGTAGATTCATCCAAGAGGGTGAACAAGGCATCTCTTTTCCGCATCTCGATGTGAGCCTGTTTGCCGCTGCGTATCGCTTAGGTGTGCCGTTCACTGTTCACAAGGGGATCGGATTTGACATCATTGATCAGCATCCGGCTGCTGATTATGCCGCGATGGGGTGGACGACAGGCGAGGATTTCCTGCGTTTTGCGCAGAGTGTTTCACAATTGGAAGGTGGTGTTTTTCTTAATTTAGGCTCTGCTGTGATGGGACCCGAGGTTTACCTCAAAAGCCTCTCAATGGCACGCAATATCGCAACCCAGCGCGGAGAGGAGATTCGGCATTTCACGACCGCGAACTTTGACCTTATAGACTTCCCTGATTTCCAAGATGAGGGTGCACCTACCGATGCACACTACTATCACCGCCCCAAAAAGACAATTCTCATCCGTACGGTGAAAGATGGTGGTGAAGGCTACCACATCTCCGGCGATTTCTCGGTGACTGTCCCGCAGTTATACCGTCTCGTAAACACAAAACTCGCCAAATGAACACCTAACCGACAGATGCAATCTCTAAATTGTCGCGCCAATGTTTCTGTAACATCCGTTTCAGCAATTGATGTGTCGGTGCGTTCAGTTCGCGATCGGCTTTGACTAATAACTCCGCCTCTTGTTTCGCCGTTTCCAGAAGGGTAGCATCGTGGATGATGTTTGCAATCTTAAAATTCGGTACCCCCGATTGCCGTGTACCGAAGAACTCTCCCGGTCCACGGATGTTTAGGTCTGCTTCAGCAATCTGAAAGCCGTTGTTTGTCCGAATCATCGCTTGAATCCGTTGGTAAGAATCGTCGCCTTTCGGCGTAGCGACGAGGTAGCACGCCGATTGGTGTTTGCCCCGTCCGACACGTCCACGCAATTGGTGCAGCTGTGACAACCCAAAGCGTTCTGCATTCTCAATCACCATTAGCGTTGCGTTCGGGACATCAATGCCGACCTCAATGACTGTTGTTGAAACGAGGATATCAATGTGCTTATCGTTGAACTTTGCCATGACCTCCTGTTTCTCAATGGATTTCATCTGTCCATGCAATAACCCGACGCGCAGGTCTGGAAACACCGCATTTTGAAGATGTTCTGCCATCTCTGTAGCGGCTTTAAGTTCTTCGAGTTTTTCGGACTCTTCAACGAGCGGATAGACAACGTATGCCTGTCTGCCGCGTTGAATCTCCTTCCGAAGGTTACCGTATAATTTTTCCCTGTCCTTCTCTTTTATCCAGTAGGTCTTAATCGTCTGTCTACCAGGCGGCATCTCATCGATGACGGAGACGTTCAGATCCCCATAGAGGGTCAAAGCGAGTGTTCTCGGAATCGGGGTTGCTGTCATGACGAGGACATCGGGTGGGAGTGCTTTGTTGCCCACCTTATTCCGAAGTGTCGCGCGTTGCATCACACCGAACCGATGTTGTTCGTCAATAATAACGAGTCCGAGTCTGTGAAAATCGACACCCTCTTGTATCAATGCTTGTGTGCCGACGATGAGGTCTGCGGTGCCGTCGGCAATTGCGGTTAACGCTTCTTCACGTTCCGCTTTGGGTAGGTCGCTTTTGAGAAGCACGACGTTTATTTTTTCATCATCCGTATGAGCGGTGTCTTTGCGCAAAGACTCGAACATTTCAGAGAGGTTGTAATAGTGCTGTTCGGCGAGAATTTCAGTCGGCACCATCAGCGCGCCTTGGTACCGATTTTCGATGGCGCGGAGCAGTGCCATCGCGGCGACGACAGTTTTCCCCGAACCGACATCTCCTTGAATAAGCCGATTCATGACATTTTTCTGACGCATGTCGTTTTGGATTTCACCGAAAACCCGTTTTTGTGCACCGGTCAGTTCGTATGGCAGCGAAGCGATGAAATCTCGTAGCAGGGCGGGTGAGTTGTCTTGTGTTTGGGTATCAATTCGGAAAGCTATCCCCTCTTGTGAGATTTTGCGGTCTTTTTTCAGTTCCATGCCGACGCTGAGGAGAAAAAACTCTTCAAAAGCGAGTCGTTTTTGCGCTGCTTTTCGATGTGCCTCGGAGGTCGGGAAATGGATCTCGTTGAGAGCCGACTGTCTGTCCATCAAGTTTTGCCGTTGGCGGAGTTCAAGCGGGAGGATTTCTGGAATCTGCTCTCCGTATGTGTCAAGCGCGGTCCGCATCCACATCCGCAGCATTTTCGCTGTGAGTTTCGCTGTAAGTGCGTATTTCGGAACAATCCGTTTTGTGTGAATGAGATTGTCCTCCTCGAACAGTTCAAACTCATAGTCAGTCGCTTGGATTTCGTTGTAACGCCGCGAGAACTTCCCACTGACAACGACTTCAGTCTCAACGGGGAGCAGGGACTTCATGATACCGATACGTCTTCCGAAATTAACTAACATCGCAACACCAGTGCCGTCGTAAATTGAGATTTTGCCGATGCGTTTCCCTTTCGCAGTCGGAGATGACGTATGGTTAACGACTTTGCCTTGAATTGTCTCCGGTTCATCCTCTTCTGCTCTGCCGACCCTATAAATCTCTACCATCTTGGAGCGATCGATATAATCGCGCGGATAGTATGCCAGTAATTCACCGACTGTTTCGATGTTGAGTTCTGCCAAAAGCATCGCGGCGCGACGCGGACCAATGCCTTTGAGATATTGGAGCGGTTCAGATAGGAAATCGAGGGAGGTGAGGTCTGTTGAGACGGGTATATCAGAGATCGGTACGGATGCTGCGACTTCTTCCGTCGGCGTATCTTCTGCTTGCTGTGAGGCAGCCTCTGCATCTCCGAAGAGAGATAAATGTTCTGTTTGCCGCGTATAAGTTGTCGGTACTGCTACGGGTTCTGGTTTTATAGGAATGCTTTCTGAAGGGTTTTCTGTTTCCCCGAAAAGCGGCAACATCTCTGTTTGTGTTTTCTTTTTTGAACGGGTCCGTTTTGTCGTTGGCTGCTGACGCTTCTGGGAGGGTGCTGCGCTTGTGTTACTTACATCCGCGAGATTTTGTTGTCTACCGCCAAGTGCGGTATCAATTCGTTTTGTTGCCTCTTCGAGCGTGCGTTGTCGGTCGGTCGGTGATGCGCCTGCGTAATTTTCAAAGAGACTTGCTAAACTATTCAGCACCTCTTTTTCGGTCGCTTCCAGTGTGAAGGCATCGCCATTTTTTGCCCATAACTGGACATAGTTTCCCAATCCGTTGACAACGACATCGTCGCGGCACCCCTTTCGGAGTTCTTGTTGAAAGGGGCGGCGGATGGTGGTAAGAATTTTTGCAAAATTGCTCATACTTTTATTTTTCGACTAAACGCTGTGATCTTGTTGGTGAGTTCTTTTAACTTAATTTAATGTACGATGGATAGGCGTTCCTTGTAACAAATTAGACGCAAATTCGCCGAAAACGTTGAGTTCTGCTGATAAACAGGCTTGACACAGTTTCCAAGGTTGTCTATAATCCTCTTAAAATTAATAGACTTGCAATATAGGGAGCAACACATGCTATCTCCATACTTGACGGATGTCCAACAAAAAGTGTGGCAGACAGAGGGGTATCTGATCATTAAAAATGTGCTTTCACCTGCTGAAATTGCAACGCTTTTGGCGGCTGTGGATTCAGCGATTGAAACGTATGTTCAAGAGACACCCGGTCTACAGGGGAATAATCGGTTCGGGAAAGGTGCCTATACGATTATCCGCGCGATTGAACGGACGGATGCCTTGGATCCGCTCACCGATCATCCGCGCACCTTCGGTACGATCCTTTCGCTGATGGGACCTTATCTCCAAATTATGGGAACGCAAATCTATGTTCGGCACCCGGATGTTGACGCGTTGATGGGATTTCATACGGATGCCGGTCCCTCGCTTCAACGCATCCATCCACATCCGGATAGTTTGCCTCTGCAATTCAAAATCCAGTTTTTCTTGACGGATTTGACTGAACCCGATCAAGGAAATTTTATGTGTGTGCCCGGCAGCCACAAGATAGATTTCCCCGAGAACGGATTTAAAAAGGGTGAGTATCCCGAAGGTGCGATTCAGGTTATTGCTGAAGCGGGAGACGCTTTCATCTTCCCGTGGGCGTTATGGCACGGTGTCGGTCCAAATCGGACGGATCGTATCCGCAAAAGCGTCACCTTCCGTTACGGGCAGATGTGGTCGCGTCCTTACGATTACGACAAACTTCCCGCAGCGGTGCTTGCCCGGATGACCCCTCGCCGCCGAAGGTTGTTCGGCGACATGGGTGAAAACCATCATCCAACCGATTACTTCAAACCGCACGATCAGCTTGAAGTTATTTGTGCTGATGAATGGAATGTTCCACTCCCATGAGGGCATCGGTTTGTTCAATGTCATCATATCTTTAGGCGGTGTGGTGCTGTAATTTCTCAAATAGATCCCTGAAAATAGCGTCCCGATTGACACTCGATGCGACGCGCATGAGATGACGGTTGTTATCAAAACTCCACGTCACTGCTTCCGTCAAGATCGGACTGTGGACAATTTCCGTCGGTACCCACGCCGGGTTGATGAGGTATGCTGTCGCGGATATATCCCATATCACCTTTGACCAAGCGAAATGGTCGCTTGCATAGTCTTTGAAGATTTGGACGAGGTAATCTCCGACTTTGCCTCTACCCTGCACATAGCGTTCCATTTCAGCAACCGTCGTGTGTAGATGTGAGACGACCCCGCGTGCGGGTAGCCAAACGAACGGTACGCCGCAGTCCAAAACGACTTGCGCGCTCTGAAGGTCCTGCATAAGGTTGAACTCTCGGGTGTGGGGCCAGTACAACGGATTCCCGCCAAGCCAGACGATGACAATGCGTTCGATAATTTCGGGTGCTATGAGGATCGCGGAGGCAACGTTTGTTATCGCTCCCACAGCAACGACATAGAGCGGCTCTTCAGGACTTGCTGTTGATGCCCGTTCAATCATATCGGTGGCAGCATCGCTCGGTACTGGGGTCTCTTTATCAGAGAGAAACGCTCTGGAACCGCGATAGACAAATCCGTCGGCAGGGACATTGAGGAAGTCCAATAGCCTTAGTATTTCATCGTAGCTTTTCTCCATACCGTCTTCGGCGTTGTTTGAGCGGTTGTTGTGGAAAGGTGCGGCATAGAGTGCCTCAACGTTGAGGTGTTCAGGCGAAAGCAGCGCGTGAACGACTGCAAACTGGTCGTCGATTTCGTTGTAAGTGTCAGTGTCAAGCACCATCCGCACTTGTCCTGTCGGCGGTTGGAGCATCTCAAGGCGTTTTGACGCTGACAGCGTTGGAAAATTCATAAGCGATTTTAACCTTGCGAATAAAGTATTTCCCTCAGTATATCATATCTGACAAAAGATAGGAATTGATTATTCCGTAAGTCCTAAAAATGTTACACCAGTGTAACATTTGATGTAAATTGATTATCGGTGTAAGCCCAGTCACTGTAAGGGTTTAGAGGCAATTTTGCTGTTGCTTTCGTTTTGCAAAAAAAAATAATTTGGCGAAAAGTGTAACATTTGGTTTGGTTGTCAGTAGGTCGTCGGCAGCGATTTATTTTTCTATTCGGTTTTGATGGAGCTCATCGGAATCTACGCGCTATACTCCTTTTATACATTATATCTTTTAATTAATCCGAGTTTGTATATATATGATAACATATATACTATGAGAATGCAATGAAAAACAAAAAAATTTTTAGGCTAAGGGAGCGTGATTAAAACAGGACGCATTTTGCCCACTGCAACGTTATTTGTAATGGACCTATGTTCTATTGCAATGCTTGTTTCATTCATTTTCTTGAGATGGAGCTTCATCTATTCTGTCAGACGGAAACCACACAGGTAATTCTGCGAGATGAGACTGATTGACAGGTACTTGAAGGTTGTACTGCTTAACTACCCTCTTGACCAGATCTAGTAACCAGTCAGGGGCGGAAGGATCAATAACGACTTCTTGGATTAGCAGATTAAGGTCAACATCATAATAAATGCCAGTATCACACATATCCGGCCATGTAGCGGTTTCATCGCCAAGAAAATTTGGGAGGTTCTCCAGACTGGCTTCGGGAAGTATGTGCTGTACAATGGCTCTTAATTCTCGCTCGTGTTCAAAACTTTTTCGTTTATGTAGATAGGGAGATAGCAAATCATCTTCAGGGATCTTTTCACTATCATAGTCAATATACTGAACTTTTCCTATATGTATTTTTTCATCAGTTATGAAACTTTCTACAAAAGAAGTGAAATTAGTTTTGATAGCGATACCGCTGTTTGCACTGGCATAAACTTTCCACATCGCTTCTGATTCGTGCCCACTTTCATGCCAACAACTGATCAATGTAAAACGACGTAGTTCTCTCCTCAGGTGTTCATGTATTAATATTTCCTTATCAGAGAGCCTCGATTTTAAACTTGTATAACGTCCCTCTATGTTGCTTATAGGGATGGCCCCCTCAAAAGGATCGCCTAACTTGTCTGCTCGAGCGAAAAACAAAGCACGCCTTTCCAAAAGCGAGACGAATTTCGTGAAATCCATATACCTCCACAAAATCGCGTCTGCTGGAGGCGGATTGTGAAATTGCCGAGCATTAGTATTCAAATCAGTCATGAGACCTCACTTGTCGCGTTTCTAAATCTCAGATGGATGGGCGGAAGAAAGGTATTAACGCGGAGGGTGCGACCATTTGGCGTGTCCGCTGTAGACCATGATTGCATTTACAAACACGTGGTCTGGATATCGCCATACATCGGCGACTACGCGATCGTGAGAAATACCGACTGGCTTGAATGTGACCTGTTTTCCTTCCAGAAATTGTTTCAGATAGCGGATAGCCTTTTCACCTTGAGGCGTACCGATTTCCGGAACATCTATATTCTTTAAGCGAATTTTGCGAAACATATTTGGATGGCTCAACCGTTCCGTAGGAGTTTCAGCGGGAAGGGGGGCTCCTATCAACCGTTCCATCGGAGTCTGTAGCGCGGCTCGCCGAGAAATTTCAGGACTAACCTCAAGCGTATCTCCATCAATGACTCTTGTCACAATATGAGTTTGCATTTGCCTGCCGCGCCGCGGTTCCTTGTCGTTTTGCTTTGAGGCTTCCTGATCAAGTTGCTGCAGTTGGTTCTCAACAAAGTCTGTGAGGTTATTATTGCCCGGACGTTTTGCTAATTCTAAAGCTTTCTGAAAATCTGATCTTGCTTTATTAATCCTGCCTAAGTGAGCTTCCAGTATACCCCTATAAGCATAAGCTTCTGCATAGTCAGGTTTTATGCGAATTGCTTCGGTATAGTCTGCGAGAGCCTCATCGTGCTGACCTAATTCACTCCGTAAAATACCGCGAATATTATATGCTTCTTCGACGAAGTCTGGCTTTAACTCAATTACCTTATCATAGTCCGATACTGCGGCATCATATTCACCCAAG
>VXZK01000040.1 GCA_009845545.1 Candidatus Poribacteria bacterium | reverse complement strand
CTACGTCAGGAACTTAAAACCCCTTCCATAAAAATGGATTTTGCGTAAGTCCTGAGAAGCTCAATTTAACGTTAACTTTCCAGAAGATTTTTTTGACATTGACCGGGATTTTTATTATCAACCGGGTCCACGTCGCCCTCCTGAATTACCAAGTTCTGGACAGGCACCAGTAACGCCAAGAACCGAGGCAGAGAAACTCCTTTTGCTCTGTGGTCCACAAAGTTTGCTAAGAATTTGTGAGCTTTTAAAAATCGAAACCAGTATAGATGAACTCATCAAGTTAACAGGTTTTAACCCTGACCGCGGCACAACTATGCTTGGACTAAAACAAGCAGCCACTTTCAAAAACATTGGACCCACAGGGGTCAAAGCCTCCGTAGCACTCCTTAAAAAGAAAAAAGTGCCGCTGCCGGCTATTGCTTATGTGGAGGGTAACCATTTTCTCGTCTTTGAGGCGGTCAACAAAAACGGTGTCGAGATATCAGATCCCGCGCAGAAATACAACCCCCACCTTACATGGAATCAACTCGCGGGAATATGGAACGGTGATCTCCTCATTTTTGATCCCAAGGAAGCGAAAAAAAGAAAGGCGAAACAACCACTTGCATTCGTGGAAACTTCAGAATACGATTTTGGGAAAGTTCTCGGAGGTAGTCAAATCAAACACACCTTTACTATTAAAAATGTCGGACAAAAACCGCTGAAGATTTTCTCTGTCAAAGAAACATGTACATGCACTGCTACAGTTGTCTCGCAAGATGAGATTCCCGCGAACGGTTTGGGAAGCATATCTGCTGTTCTAACTGTGCCCTCTCGAAATGAAGTTGTAGAAGAAAGCCTACTTGTCCTCACTAATAACCCGACGCAAGGTGTCTTAACCCTCACATTAAAAGGGCAAGCATTTGTCCCGCTAACGACATTTCCCGAGAGACTCGCTATTGGAAATCAAAAACCTCGGCAAAAGCAACTGACAAAACGTGTCTCCTTGCACCTTGCAGACGAAGTTCAAGTTCTCGGTGTGAGAACCGATTCAGAGCACCTCAAAGCAACATTGGAAAAAGGAACTGACGAGGCATTTTTTTACGTTAATGTACAACTATTACCTACCCAACCTGTTGGGCAATTTTCCCACAATCTTTTAGTAGACTACACCTATCAAAGGCAGCAAACAACTCACAATGTTATTATTTTTGGGCAGATTCTCGGAGAATTACATGTTGCGCCAAATAGGATCTTTTTTGGCATGATAAAAGAACCATCAGCGGTATCAAAAAAAATTACGATTTCCACACACGATGGTCAACCGTTTCAAATTATGTCCGCGAAGGCTAGCACAAAAGGAGTTGTAGCGAATGTAGCAAAGGATGAAAGTAGAACACGGTATGAACTTACAATCTCCATTGCACCAACAGCGAAACCTGGGGAACTTTCGGGAGACATTGTTGTGAAGACATCCAGTTCCGTTCAACCAACTTTGCGGGTGCCATTTTTCGGTATCCTCGCAGGTTCCGACTAATAAAGCAACTTTCAATGAAAACAAATTTTGCGAAGCTTACCTGTATTAGCATAAGGATGGGGTTCTGCATACTTTTATTTTTAGCGTTCTGGATTCGCGTTCAAGGCGTAAACGCTATCCCTAACGGACAGTTTATCGGGAATGATGCCTATCTCTACTATTGGCAAGCTCAAGTTATCTCGGAACAGGGGCAACTACCAGCACGCGACATGCATAGGTGGCTGCCGTTGGGTAGAGATTTAGAACCGACTCTCAATTTCTATTCTTACGCGCTCGCGTACGCCCACAAGACATTCTCACTTCTGTTTCCAAATCTTTCGCTTTATCAAGTGACGCTTTACGCGCCCCCTGTCTGTTTTGTTATCGGGCTCGCCACGCTCTGCTTTTTCCTTTACCATATCCACGGTTTCCTTTTTTCTGGGATCGTAGGTGTGCTCTTAGCGACATTTCCGGGCACCATTGATCGCAGTATCGCAGGATTCAGCGATCGGGATAGTTGGTGCCTTATGCTGGGTATCCTCGTTGTCACAACCTATCTTGCCTCTCTACAGATGCAACAGGCACGCAAACGCTTGATATGGACATTCGCGAGTGGTGTTTTGGTATTTCTCGGTGGAATCTCTTGGGAGGGTTTCGGTGTTTTTCTCAGTATCATTCTCGTTGTAGAACTGTGGCGATTTATCACTACAGAAACAGAAGAGGGTTTTCGGTACTATCTCTTGTGGGTCTGCACCTTCGTACCGACCCTTTACCTTGCATCCGCCGCTTATCGAACCGGACAAGGTTTTTCAACGCATCTCTCTGCCTTTATGTTGGTTCCACCACTCGCCCTTTTAGGCATCCGTGCACTCCGGTCCCTCCTGATGTCAAAAGCACAAAGATTCCGCCTGCATGCCCGAACACTTGCCCTCGGCTTAACGCTTGCTAGCAGTGCACTTGCCCTCGGCTATGTTTTTACCCAACTAGATACATTTGCCAGCACCACTGTCCCGTTAAGTCAAAACCGACTCATGCGAACTATTAGTGAACTCAAGAATCCAGATTATAACTATTGGGTCTTTCGATATGGCAGTCTCTTTTTCTTAGGCAGTTTGGGGTTTATAGGTGTTAGTACACACCTATGGAGGAAACTCGGGACTGTTTTAGTATTGCCTTTTGCTTTGTTTACACTTACCACTTTTTTTCGAGAAAAGTTTGATGAGTACCTAGGGAATGTTTCATGCGATATCTTGTTTTCGGTATCCATCATAGGCATTGTCATTGGATTTCTTATCGTTGCGTGGCAACGTAATGTAAATCCAAAAGATGAACACTGTTATGTCGCTATCACGGCATGGTTTATTTTATGGACAGCTCTCACAAGAGGTGCAGTACGATATGATTTTTTTATCGGAATACCCCTTGCTGTCTTTGCAACCATGCTTATCCAATTTATATCGGATTCTTTGAGCACGGAACTTGGTATCTTAAAGATATCCAAACAGTTCCTAAAAACAGGGATAACAGTGATAAGCATTATTCTCCTTCTGTTTTGGACACCTATAGGCGCGCATGCCAAACGTGCTATTTTGGTATCAACACAGATGCACACTGCGAAACCCGGGAAGGGTCCTATGGCACAAGCGTTCGGGTGGATGAGAACGGAACTTCCCGGTCCCGCAGTTGTCGCTGCACACTGGCCTTATGGCAGTCAACTCAATGTCCTTGCTGGTGTTAAAACTATCATTGACCAAGACCATTACATACAGCATTGGATATACCTCTACGAGCGGTATGTCTACCACGCTGCAAACGAGCGCGAAGTGCTTGAGTTCCTGAAAACACACGGTGTAACACACCTCATACTAACACTTGAAGAACCCATATATACCTTGCTGCGTAGACGATTGAGTGATGCATTTTTACCTGTCTATCCGAAAGACAATTTCTCAAATGCAGACGTGAAAGTCTGGGCGATTCACTATCCGCCGGACATTCAGCCACATCCGAAATATCTCGCAACAGAACCAGAAAAATAAGCAAACGCCCTCCTCCGCGTTTATATGCTCTTAACCTTCAGCGTCATCGCCGCTTTGGACTGCCCCACACGCTTGACAGCACACTTATCTTGTGCTTCCATCCTTCCCATCATCCATCCTTCCAGTCTACCACACCTTATGCATCCTCCGGATACATCCCCGCTATCACATCGCCATACTTTTCGAGAATAACATTCCGTTTCAACTTCAGCGTCGGGGTCATCTCATCGGCTTCCTGTGAAAACTCCTTTTCCAATAGCACAAACCGGCGCACCTGTTCAAAATCCGCAAAATCTGTCAGACGGCTCCGAATTTCGCTCTGGATGTGCTGTTGCACTTCGCGGACTTGGAGCATCACTGAAAGATCATCTGTCTCAATACTGTTCTCAGATGCCCACGCCTTGAGTGCATCAAAATTCGGGACGATCAACGCCGCAAGATTTTTCCGTTCGCTACCGATTACCATCACCTGACTGATGAACGGACTTCGCACCAATTCACTCTCAATCGGTTGGGGCGCGACATTCTTACCGTTGGAAAGCACGATGATATTCTTCTTTCGGTCAGTAATCTTAACAAACCCATCTGCGTCAATAATGCCAATATCCCCCGTGTGAAACCATCCCTCTGCGTCAATGACCTCTGCCGTCGCAGTGTCGTTGTTGAAATACCCCTTCATCACGTGTGGACCCCGGGTGAGAATCTCCCCATCTTCAGCAATCTGGACCTCTATACCGGGTACCTGTGCACCAACGGTTCCGAACTTCCACTTTCCCGGATGGTTCATACTAATCACAGGCGAGGTCTCCGTTAATCCATAGCCTTCCAAAATCAATATCCCCGCTGCATGAAAAAATTCAGCGATGGATTGCGGCAACGCCGCACCGCCTGAGACGAAAAACCGTAGCCTTCCGCCAGTTGCTTCCTTCAATTTCGCAAAGACGAGTTTGTCAGCGATACCTTGCTGTAATCGCAAAATCGCAGACGGATTTTTTCCCTGTTGAATTGCGGAACTCACTGCTGAACCGACGGAGACACCCCAGTGAAAAATTTTCTGTTTCAGCGACGAACCTTCTTGCACCGCACGCAAAATTCTCTCATGCATCGTTTCGTAGAGCCTCGGCACACTCAGCATCACTGTCGGCGCAACCTCCTTCATATTCTGCGCCACAGTGAATGTGCTCTCCGCATAAGCGATCTTCGCGCCTGAGAACAATGGCACGTAATGTCCACCGAGCCGTTCAAACACGTGTGATAACGGCAGGAACGATAACAAGACATCGCTCTCACTGACATCAATCAGCGATTTGCACGCCTCTACATTTGAAATAAAATTCGCATGCGTCAGCATAACCCCCTTCGGATTACCAGTTGTGCCTGATGTATAGATAATCGTTGCAATGTCATCTTCACTCGCAGCACTATCGGCTGCCTCGCTTGTAAGTTCACAGACTGCATCAAATTGGATAACGCCTTCCGGGATTTCATCTTCAATTGTATCAAAGATAATTATCTGTTCAAGTGTCGGGACCTCATCTCGAATAGCACTTACTTTTTCTAACTGCTTTTCTGTGGACACACAAATAATTTTTGCACCGGAATCTTTCAGGATATAGCCAACCTGCGCTGCGGTTAGCGTCGAAAACATCGGGACGGTTACCGCACCCACTTTGAGACTACCAAAATCCGTAATTGCCCACTCCGGACGATTCTCGGAGAGAATCGCGACCCGATCGTTCTTTTCTACCCCAAGCGCATTAAGTCCTTTACTGAAGGCAGCCACAGATGCGTCGAGCTCGGTATAAGAGATGTCCAAATAGGTGCCGCCTTGCGGTTTGTGTGCCAGTGCGGCTTTGTTGCTGTACTCCTGAACCGCAGCTTCAAACATAGATATTAGCGTCATGTATAGCACCCCTCCTGCTGTTGTTTTGCTATTATCCTACCATACAACCGCCCGCAAGTCAAATTAATCATCCCACCTTGACCGCTTTACACCTAAATTCCCCCTCAATGTTGTTTTTGTCACTTACCCCCATTTTTTTTGGAGATCAGTATGTGGTTGATATTGTTAGG
>VXZK01000055.1 GCA_009845545.1 Candidatus Poribacteria bacterium | reverse complement strand
CCATTAATATCTTCACCCTTACTAATAGCAGACAAAGAATAAGTATTGTTAGGTCTAAGCGTGATAGTTAGCCAGATAATATTTTTTATATCACGTTCAATTCCAGAACTATCATGAATAGCTAAATCAAAAGGTTCCATAGTCTGTAAATCCAACAAAACTATTTTTTGCGGTAATTTTAATTCATTTATTATTTCTTCTAATGATAGACCTCGTTGCTCGGCTTCTATTAAATCCATTAGGGTCCGCTGGCGTACAACCTCGTTTGCAATATACTCTTGCATTTGTTTTTGCGCCTGTTTTTCTTTTTCTATTTTGTTTGCATACCAATCTGAAAGAAGCATAATAACGTCAATAACTCCTATTAACAACGCTATAGCAAAAGCAGCAACAGCTGTATAAATTGATAGTAATTCAAATGATTTGTCAACAGATGTGAATTTATCTCTTTCGAGAACACCAAAAACGATAACCAGTGTAGGTCCGCCGTAAAAACCAACTCCAAATTTCCATTTTCTCCAGTATTCTGTTACTACCTTTATACGTTGCCAAAGAACCATCTATTTTTATTCTCACGAATTAAAAAACATTTTCGCTCATGTCAAAAGTATGTGCGCTCGTTTCTAACGAAGGCAGTCACCACAAGGGTTTGACATCTTCATTAGCACAAAGTCTTTACATGAGCCAAAAACATTTTATAAGCCAATCAATCTGTTATTAAACTGTAGCATAGTCTTAAGTTGTTATCAAGTAAATTTATTATTGACACCAGAGCCATTCAGTTTTCGGTTTTTTCAGGCATTTTCGCGGACGGATCGCGAGCACAGCTCGCTCCTACCGGGAAGAGAGGTGCATGAAAAACCTGAGTTATGTGACAATTGAATGACTCTGTTATTGACACAGGGTCATTTATTTTTAAAAATTTACTTTATATATGCGTATATTTTCCTCTGTAGGAGCGAACCTGTGAAACTATTTTAGCACATTTACACCACTATATCAAACAAAAAACGGCAAGACCTTGAAGTGAGCTTGATTTTCAATTGTTATTTTTTTCTATGCATGTTATGCTTTTATGAAAAGAATTAGGAGCAGCACGCAGCGTATGCCGAACACCGCTTGTATCCTCGCAATTGACCAAGGGACAACAGGTACAACAGCCCTTCTTGTTGACGTAGCAGGGAATATCGTTGCACGTGGCTACCAAGAGTTTACACAATATTACCCACATCCGGGTTGGGTAGAACACGCTCCAGAAGAGATATGGAACGCCACGCGACAAGCCATAGACGCACTTTTTGGAGAAACAGTCCCAAACATTATCGCTCTCGGCATCACAAATCAACGCGAAACGACTCTCATCTGGGACCGGCAAACAGGAAAACCGGTCTATCCTGCGATTGTATGGCAGTGTCGGCGCACTGCAGATAGATGTACTTCTCTTGAAAAACAGGGAGTCGCGGGAGAGATCAAGACGAAAACAGGTCTTGTCTTAGATGCCTACTTTTCGGCAACAAAGATCGCGTGGATTCTTGATAATGTTAACGGCGCGCGGGGACAAGCAGAACGCGGTGAACTTGCGTTCGGGACCGTAGACACTTGGCTCCTGTGGAAATTAACAGACGGTGCTGTCCACAAAACCGATTATACAAATGCGGCGCGCACTCTGCTCTTCAATATTAACACCCTTTCATGGGACGATACCCTTTTGGAGATATTCAACGTTCCAAAAGCTATACTGCCTGAAGTCTATCCGTCTGCGAACAACTTCGGTACAGCGAGTTTCTACCGTAATTTTTGGCTTGAAACCTTCGGTAAAAATATATGCTTAGATGGAATCCCAATCGCTGGCATTGCGGGGGATCAGCAGGCTGCGCTCTTCGGGCAATTGTGTACCGAACCCGGCATGGTGAAAAACACCTACGGGACGGGCTGCTTTCTCATGCTTAACACAGGTGCGGAAAAGATAGAAACAGAGACTGGACTCCTGACAACACTTGCTTGTAGTTTAGATGAAACCCCCGTTTATGCGTTGGAAGGGAGCGTATTTGTCGCTGGTGCTGCTGTCCAGTGGCTGCGGGATGGGATCCAGATTATTGAAAACGCAGCGGAAACGGAAGCGATCGCATCAAGTATCCCGGATTCAGGCGGTGTCTTCGTTGTCCCTGCGTTTACTGGTCTCGGTGCCCCGTATTGGGACGCTGACGCGCGCGGTGCGATTCTCGGTTTAACACGCGGGAGTACCCGCGCACAGGTTATTCGTGCCACTTTAGAGTCAATCGCCTATCAATCGGCAGATGTGGTCACTGCGATGGTGGCGGCTGCAGACCTGAGGATTGATCGTTTGCGTGTTGACGGTGGTGCCACTGTGAATGATTTTCTCATGCAGTTCCAAGCGGATATTCTTGGGATAGATGTAGAACGCCCTGCCCACATTGAATCAACGGGACTGGGTGCGGCGTACCTTGCCGGTATCACAGCGGGAATGTGGAATGATATTGCTGAACTGGAGGCCTATCGATCTGCACAAGCCACCTCCGCAGACGAAGTTTCTACAGGTCGCGTTTTTTCACCAGAGATTGACAGAAACGAACGGCATCAGAAACTCTCGCAGTGGAAAAAGGCAGTGCAACGCGTTATGAGTTGTTAAAATGCGACTCCAATGGAAGTATTCTCTTGTTATCAACCTGTCTGTCATAGCGATTCTTGTAGCGTTTTACTTTTTTGATAGCATCCGTGTCCGAAACGAGATGAATGCGCTTCACGCTTTGGGGGCAGAGCGTGGTGCTGAACTGAGAAAAATCGCTGATAACACGATTCTTGATGCTGTTGTCAGCGAAATCGAAATGACCAAGGCGTTTGATGTACAGCGATTAAATCAGGTGCTGAACGCACTAAAGCGGGAACATCCGGATATGCGAGATGTGCTGAACATCCACATCTCCTTGAGCGATACCCGTATTCGTTCGAGCTTACTTGCGGGTGCAGATGCTGTTGTTATTAATCTGGATTCAGCGGATCTTGAGCACATTGAGACCAAAGGCGCGACGATACACGCCGTTGAGGGTCAGAATGCGACAGCTATTGTTATTAAATACATCGCCCCTCTGACTATGCCAGAGCCTGTTGAGTTAGGACCGAGTAGTCTCGCGGCGTATGAACAGATACTTGATGAGGGGATGCTGCCCTTAGATAAGGGTTGGTATGATGATGTTTGGTGGAAAGTCTTTAGTGAAAATGTTTATGTACCGGAAGAACCAGTGATATCTGAAGAGAAAGGTAGGCGTTGGCGAGTTACTGATCAGGAAGACAGCACTCTCTACAATTTATGGAAACAAGATGAAATTTTATGGATTCAGAGATGGTTGACTGGCTACATACAGGTGCTTTTTGATGTGCCTTATATCGACAGATCCATCCGAAATACACTGTTGATGCATGCAATAATGATTGTGATTGTCGGTGCATTGCTTGTAATCCTGATTGACCTGACGACGAATCACTTAATTATGAAGCCATTAGAACGGATGACCCATATTATTCAGAGTGCAGAAAGTGGCGATTTATCGCTTGAGCAGACGTATTCTTCGGATGAAATCGGAAGGGCAACCCATAATCTCGTCCGGATGCTGTGGCAACTGCGGGATTCTCATTCCAAACGGATTGATGCTTTAGGGCAATTTGCCGCCGGTGTAGCACACGAAATTCGGAATCCACTTAATTCAATCGGAATGACCGCGCAACATCTCAAATCTGTCTTCTCACAACCGGAAGTAAGTCACGAGGATATTGAAGAGGCAAAAGAGTTGTTAGATATCGTTGACCAAAAAATAGTGGAACTCAAGCAAACTTCAGAGGAATTTCTCACTTTAAATCGACCACGGATACTGAATGTAGAACCGGTAAATTTCAATGTGCTTGTAGATCAAGTTTTATCAGAATTCACACTTATCGCTGAGGAAGCTAAGGTGCAGGTCATCAGAAACTACGATGCGAATCTACCGAATGTTTCACTCGATGCAGCCTTAATGCGACAAACGCTCTTCAACTTTGTGCAAAACAGTATCCAAGCAATGCCGAAAGGTGGCAGTATTTACATCAACACATTACTTGAACAGATAGACCAAGACGCGGAATATACAGTGATCGAAATTCGAGATACCGGCATCGGCATTCCAGAAGAAATTCAGGAACAGATTTACGATGCTTATTTTACAACGAAAGATGCTACCGGCGGTATAGGACTAGGCCTTGCGATTTCACACCAGATCATCACTGCCCATAAAGGTAAGATCGAAGTCCGAAGCAAAATGGGAATGGGTACCGCCTTTAAAATCAGTCTTCCCCTGAACGCGAGCACACTTCCATGAGGAGCAACTAAGACAATGGCATCCATACTGATTGTAGACGACGACCAAGCACAACTGACAATTTTACAGCGCATTTTAAAACGTGAAGGGTACACGGTTGAAATCGTTGAAGATAGCAAAGCCGCGCTTGAGAGTTTAGAGGAACAGATGTTTGATCTCGTTATCAGCGATATGTGGATGTCTTCACGGTTTGAAGGGCGAGATCTGCTACGGGAAATAAAACGTACCGATCCGGACCTGCCGGTGCTTATCATGACAGCGTACGCCGAATTGAATGATGCCGTTAATCTTGTAGCACACGAAGGTGCGTTTTACTATCTCGAGAAACCGATTCAGCTTGATGTTCTGAAACGCGAGGTGAAGCACGCCCTGCAGACACGCGGCGCACTCGGAGAGCCAGAAGCGGTAAACGACGACGCAACGCCTGAAATTCAGATTGATGAGATTGTAGGTGAAAGCGAGCAAATGCGGGAGCTTTTCAAAAAAATGGCTCGGATTTTGCATCGCGGTGTCACGCAAGTGCTCATCACTGGAGAAACCGGCTCTGGGAAAAGTTTAATTGCGCGCGCACTCCACAAACACGGGCTCAGAAAAGGCAAACCTTTCATCGCTGTTAACTGCGGTGCGATTCCAGATACGCTGATTGAAAGTGAACTCTTTGGTCACGAAAAGGGCGCATTTACAGATGCCGCGCAGCAAAAGAAAGGACTGTTTGAAGTCGCAAATGAAGGGATACTTTTCCTTGACGAGATCGGTGATCTTCCGACGCAGACCCAGAGCAAACTCTTGCATGTCTTAGAAGAGCGGGAGATACGCCGAATCGGGGGGACTCAGAGTATTAAAGTGGATGTATGTGTGATTGCCGCCACGAACAAGAACCTGATTCAAGCTGTCCGAGATGGCACCTTTCGCGATGATCTCTATTTTCGGCTGAATGTAATTCCGCTTCATGTCCCGCCACTTCGGGAACACCCAGAGGATATTCCAATGCTCGTGAATTTCTTCATCCACAAGTTCAGCAATGAATATGCGGAGGCGTTACCGAAGCAGGTTACACCGCAAGCGATGTCAGCACTCCGACGTTACGAGTGGCCCGGTAACATTCGGCAATTAGAAAATTACCTCCGTAGGATCTTTGTGCTTTCAGAAAATGAAGTGATCGATAAAGACGAATTGCCTCCAGAAATTTTAGATACTTCGCTGCCTACGACCGATGTTGAGTTCGATATACCAGAGGAAGGGGTTTCATTGGAAGAAATTATTAAGGAATATGTGCACAGCGCATTGGCAAGAAGCAATGGGAACCAGATTCAAGCTGCAAAACTGCTCGGTATTACGCGTCGCAAACTTCAACACCGGATGCAGAAATATGAACTCCAAAGCCAAGATTTCAAAACAGAATCGTAGAGATATGTGCTGTCCTAAAGGATGCCGGTGCGGTTCCAAACCGCACCTACCAGACCTGGCGGAAAGAGAATGTCAAATCTTAATATCGTAGGATATCGGTATCAATTTCCTGTGCCCAGCGATCAATACCACCGACTAAACTCCTTACCGACTTAAAGCCGAGTTGTTGTAAAAGGAACGCTGCATCTAGGCCCCGCATTCCCCAGTGGCAATACACCACTATCTCACCCCCCGGTGTAACCTCCCGAAACCGTCTTGGTAACTCACCGAACGGAATCAAAATAGCACCTTCAATATGAACCATCTCATACTCCCATTTTTCACGTACATCTAACAAAACGAAGGGTTTATCTTGGTCGATCATCGCCTTGAGGTGACTGGGTGCAATAGTGTAGGTGTCGGAGTCCAAAGGCAGTATTGCCTCTGCTACACTTGGTGCAGCTTTCGGTAGGTTCCGTCTCTGCAAATTTCTTACATACCGTCGCCGTATTTTTCTTATTACTTTTCTGATATATTGGAACATGTTTTCACTTTTCTTCTAAACTGGAACAGGATTTACGCAAAATCAGAGTATTAGGTCTATCATGACGCAATCGGTGCGTTTAGGAAACCGCGCCTACCGGGGAAGCGCGTAAATCCTACTGAAGAAGTTCATAGGGTTTGAAAATGCTTCACACCGGAATCCTAAACAAGTTCATCGAGACCAAAATGAATTGCCTATTGTTAGAAACGCAGCGTAACGCCCAAAGTTGGAACGATAGGAAAAAGAGGTTCTTCTTCAATAACACACTCAATAGCCCCCGTTTCTTCATTAAGTACTTCACTAAATGCATATTGATCCAAATTTCTGTGATTATACAAGTTCAAAATTTGAAAGTACCAAGACAGGTTCCACCGCCGATAAGAACTCTGCTTCGTAATACGAAAATCAAGGCTATGATATGCAGGCATCCGCGCTGAATGTGTTTCCCCAAATTGTCGGTCGCAGGCAATACCACCATTAGGTAATCGGACCTCCGTGTGAATAAGAGGCGTTCTCGGTTCACCGGTATGGAAACGCCAACTGAGATAGAGGTGCCAAGTTGGGGCAAACTGATAGTTAGTGCTGACAGCAAAAGCGTGCCGCCGATCATATTGGCGAAAAATCGTTGTGCCACCCGCAATTTCTTCAGCAATACCGTAAGCGTAACCGAGCGTCCACGACAAGCGATTTGAAACCGCATGCATCATGAAGACATCAAGCCCTTTTGCGTCTCCGGACTCTGGTGCGGCGAAAATTTGATTTTGCCGCCCAAACTCACGCAACCGCCCGACAAGATTATCAAATGTATTGTAATAGCCCTCTATACGCACTAAAAAGTTATTGGTCGGCGTATACTCTGCGCCAATAATATAATGCGAGGCTTGTTCTGCGCGTCCAACCGTCTCAATACCATCCTCTACAGGAACACGCATCAGGCTGATCGGTTGGTGGTAAATGCCCCAAGCCCCGCGCAGCAGGAGATTATTTATCGGTTTTACTGCGAGCGCGACTCTCGGTCCAATCTCATAACGCTGGATGCCTTCTTTCCGATACTGCTGATAGACAAAATGCCCCCCTATATTGAGTGCGAGTTTGGAATGGAGTTGCCACTCATCCTGTAGGAAAGCACTGAATTCACCGCCATTGTCATCAATATCAACGAGAATTGGTTTGTAGACGTTTACCCCTGCTTGCCGTTCTTGAACATCATATTGATATTGGGCAGTTAACCACTGCCACTTCACGCCACTACGGAATGTGTGCTTGTCAAAAAGGTTCGCCGTCAACTCGCCTTTTGTTCCAAAGAATCGAAAATCCCGGTTATCACCATCAGCTTTCCCAGTCATTCTATTCTGGTTGGAGATGCCGGCGAAAACAAAGAAATCTGTCCAGTGTGTATCCGCAAAGGCATGCCGCCACTTTGCCCAAGCGGTTGAGTTATCGTACTGGGAATCCAAGTTATTGTCTACATCATCTAATCGAATCCGATTTTTATCCCAACCGTATAATCCATTAAGCGTGACGGTATCTGCCTGTGTCACCTGATATGTGAATTTACCGTAGACATCGGCATACTGCGGTTTATAGTCCTCGTCAACATCCATGAGTGCGAGGATTAGATCAATATACCCGCGGCGGGCTGATAGGAGCCAACTGCCTTTTTCAGAGAGGGGTCCTTCCAAAGTAGCGGTCGCGTTAATCAGGTCTATTCCAAAATTAGCGGAGAATTGCTCGGTGTTCGGGGATCTTGTCTTGAGGTCAAAGACGCCAGACATCTTTTCACCATATTCCGCGGGGAACCCACCGATGAGCAGTTGCGTGTTCTGAACAAGTTCGAGTCCAATGAGCGAAACCGCCCCCCCAAAATCTTGAAGATGATAGGGGTTATAGAGTTCCATTCCGTCTAATCTGACAGAAATATCATCTTTTTCTCCACCGCGTACGCTGAATCGCGCGCTATAATCACTCGAAACAACTCCCGGAAAAACATGACCCGCTCGCATCACATCGTTATCAATCAACGGAAACCGTTCAATTTCCTTCTGAGATAGGGAAATTCTTGCTGAGGTGCCGTCATAAATCGTAAAGCGACCGGGGGTTACAACAATTTTTTCCAATTCTACAGGCGCGGCATCCTCTTCAGCGTCAGTCGTAAACAGACTCGTTAATCCGAAAAGGAGCGTGGAAAAGATTAGGTATACCAATTTCCGAAAATTAGGACTCAACATCCAATTGTACCTCAGCGTATAGTATATCTACTTCTATACGACTATTATAGCACATTTTGGCAGCCGTCGTCAACTATGTACGATAGGACAATTTTAGAAGCGTTTAGTTCGCGAAAGGTGTGGTTACCAATGTACAGCAAGGGACGCTCGTTTTACCGATTCCCGACTAAAAACATTGACTTCAGGAGTTCTTGTATGCTAAACTATACATTAAAATTGAGTGATACAGGATGTGAAAACTATGAAAGAAGAAGTCATATCTGCGTTAGCACGCGGCACTGCTTTTCTGCTTGCCCAACACTATAAAGACGGAAATTTTGAGGGAGAACTCTCTTCGAGTACCTTCCCCAGCTGTGCGTACGCTTGGATCCAACTTGCGCGAGGCCAGACCCCAGAACCTGCTCTGATCAAATGGTTTATCAAAAACCAGAACGCAGATGGCGGATGGGGATTGGATACTGCGAACATATCAAACGTAGAAGCGACGCGATTTGTGCGCTTGATTTTGGGTCAAATTCACCAACGCGCGCCAGATCCGTCTCTCGAAAAGCTGCTGGTATCTATTCCGCAATTCGCGCCGCATCTTGCCTTAGTCAAATTGGCGGACGCGGCTTTCGACCAATTCGACTGGAACGAACTTACGCTATCAGAAAACGCCCTACCTTTAATGAAATTAGCACGGCAATTAACAAAGGTACCATTCCTTGGCAGTCGATTGAAACCGCCGAGACATCGGCTGCCACCCGTAGCGATGTTCAACACAGCAATGTTTGACGCGCTGTTCATTGCTGAACAACATACACTTGTTCCTGTTTTCATCTTAATTGAACTGAATACTGCAAAACGTCCTGAGATGATCGCGGCACTGGTCGCTTGGCTGAAAACACATGTGCTCAGCGATGGCAGCTGGTTTCGAGTGAATTATATCACGGCACTCTCGGTCTTAGCACTCATTGAACTACAAGAGCAATGGGAAGTGGATGAAGAAATCGGCGAACTCATTGAACGCGGTATTGCTTGGCTCCACAAGACTCGAAATTCTGATGGTGGATGTCGAGAGGCATTAAACCTCAATGTTTGGGACACAGCGTTGAGCATCATCGCCCTCACAGAAGTGCAAGCGGCTGTACCTGAGAATGCCGAGCTTACAGTTAAAGTAAAATCTGCCGCCCAGTGGCTTGTCAACCATCAAAACGCGGATGGCGGATGGGCATTTTCCGGATTAGGTGATAGTACCCTCCCAAGTGACGCGGACGATACAGCCCTCGGCACGCTGGCACTCATACGCTCGCGCCGCGTAGATGGTTCCACGGATCATCAAACCTTAGACGACGCGATTCATCGCGGGATTGCCTGGTTAAAGACGCAACAAGTCCGCGATGGCAGTTGGAGTACATATCAACCCGGCCAAGGAGATGTTGGGTGTGTCAGCATCACAGCCCATGCGATTGAGGCACTGCTTGCTTTTAGCAACATTGATAGCACTGATAAATCGGATATAGAAAGTGAAATGCAGCGGGGTATCAACTGGCTTCGTCGCCAAATCCATCGAGATGGCTATTGGCGGGACCTCTGGCTGGCAAAAGACACATACGGTACCGCGTGTGCTATCACCGCGCTTGTGAAAGTTGGTCTGAAAAACGTAGCAGAAATTCAGCGTGGTGTTGAATGGTTAGAACACAGCCAAAATGCAGATGGCGGGTGGGGCGAAGATATGTTCGGCAATCCGACGGAAAGCACAGTAGAACAGACAGCTTGGAGCACTTATGCCCTCTTACAAGTGAACCCCGAAAACCGTGCAGCACAAAGTGGCATAAAGTTTCTACTCAAACATCAGCGGGAAGATGGCTCATGGCGAGAGCAGTGCGTCGGTATCTATTGGGAGATTATTGGCGGATACGCGGACCCGATTTATGCATCTGTCTTTCCGATACTTGCCCTGAATCAGTTCGCGCAAACATCCGCTTAGGTCGCGCCCGGCAATGTCCCCGAAAATATCAATTATCATTCCAATTCTGAACGAAGCGAAGATTTTGGAGCAGACGCTCTCTGAACTTCAGTCTGAATTGGGAAGCCACGAACTCATCATTGTAGATGGCGGGAGTACTGATGGCTCGGTTCCTATTGCGGAAAAGTATGGGAAGGTGGTTACATCTGTGCGCGGACGCGCGAAGCAGTTAAATGCAGGCGCAGCCGCTGCATCAGGCGACATTCTCACCTTTCTACACGCTGATATTTGGCTCGAGTCCGGGGCATTAGCAGCAGTCGAAACAGCACTCTCTTCGGGCTACGTCGGGGGCGGATTTCGTCAAAAAATTGATGGTAAAAACATCCTCTATCGTGCGATTGAAATAGCGGGGAACATACGCGGGAAATATCTGAAGGTATTTTATGGAGATAGCGGTATTTTTCTAACGCGCGCCGATTTCGAGAAAATCGGCGGCTTACCAGAGATTCCAATCTAGGAAGAGATGGAATTTTAAAAAAACCTTTGTAAACTAGGCACAACAACGCTCGGTATACCACAAATCCATATCTCTGCGCGGCGGTGGGAAACAAAAGGGATTGTCCGCACCACAGTCAACAACTGGCTGATAACGCTCCTCTATTTTTTAAAATTCTCACCGGAACAGCTTGCCAAACTCTATCGGCATATCCGATAGTGGAGTAAAAAAGGGAACCTCCGACGCTGTCTCAGACAGCAGATCGGAAATTCCCTTTTAGAAAAAAATGGGAATGTTTATAACAGGATGGGAAAAATTAAAGGGTTAGCAGCCAAACAGATAATAGGATAGACCTCAGCAATAGGATCCCGAAAGATTAGAGAGGCATTGCCCCCGTACAAAGCCCATAAGATCCAGTTCCGGGCTTTGTATGGGCAAGCATGCGCTATTTGTCTGTTTCCTGCTTCGTTTTCTCCATCTCGGTGGTTCCGTTGCTCTGCCAATTATCGGCTTTTTCCTTGAGTTTCTCAAGGTCCTCAGGATTCTTGATGTCAACAATATAGGGGGTAAGAATGATAACAACCTCAGTGTCTTCAACACGCGTCTCAGTACTTTTGAAGAGTCTACCGAGTAACGGAATATCGCCTAAGATTGGAAGCTTACTCTCTACCTGTTTCTGCTTCTTACGGATGATACCTCCGACAACAATCTGTTGTCCATCTTTGACATCAATATAGGCACTGATGGAGTTGTCATCGGTGATAGGTGCATTGAAGTCGGTGAACTCAATGAAGTTGCTGGCACTGATGTTTGTAATATCCAAACCGATGGTGCGTTTACCGTCCTCACCTGCTTGCGATTTAGCGATGTAAGGTGTGAGCGAAATGTTAATGCCGACGGGTGGATCAATAAAATCGTAGTTGAAGAGCGGTTGCGAGACGGCCTCGCCCAAAATACTGGTCGTATCAACGCTTTGGAGATACGGGATACGGCGGCCACTGCTCCATGTAGCGGGTCTGGAATCTCGTGTCAAAAACGACGGGGTTGAGAGGGTTTGCACCTTGTTCTCTCGCATGAGTGTATGGAGGAGTGCCATATACTCTTTGGTCGCCAAACCGAGGTTAAACCCTGAGATTTCCTGATCAAGTCCGAGCTGGCTATCAAGTTCGCCAACCAGCGGATTGCCGGGGACGGGAGATACCCCGAAGATTTTGTTTTCTTGCGCTGTAAGTTCAATACCGAGTTTGGTGGTCTCATCGAGCGTCACTTCAAGAATTTGGATATCTATCCAGACCTGCCCACGTACGATATCCAACTCCTGAATGAGTGCTATGACATCGGGCATATATCGCTGGAGCGTCGTAATAATCAAAGAATTGGTATTAGGATCAGCGAAGACAGTGACTTTTCCGCTCAAGGAGTTAATATCTTGCTGTTGCTGCCTGCCGCCAGAAGCAAAGAACCTGCTAAAGCTGAAGCCGCCCCCCCCGTCTTCACCTTCCCACACCTGTTGCAAAACTGTCTCAAGTTGCGTTGCATCTGCGTATTCAAGGCGAATTGTCTCAGTGATTTCTTTCTGCCCCTCCGGTGTCGGTGTATCCATAGAGTCGATAAACTGTGAGATGAGCTCAAAGTTACGCTGTGTAGCCGTTGAGATGATGACAGCATTCAGCGTAGGATAGGGTTCAGCGGTGACATTGCCTGCCAATGACCCTTGTGTCTGATTCCGCTGATTTTGGGGGAGGAAGAAGAAGCTCCGGCTGCTGCTTCCGGAGCTGCCTTGGTAGACGTTATTGATGACAGCAGCGATATTTTCAGCATCAGCGTATTTGAGTTTATACATGCGAGTGCCCCATTCCTGGTCCGGCATGTTAACATCGAGTTTGGCGATGAGGTTATCAATGGTTTCAAAGTTCTGTGCACTTGTTGAGATGAGGATTGCGTTGAGGCGCGTGTCCGCGACGAGATGTACCTCTCCTTGCACGCCGAAGCCTCCGTTTTCAGTGGGTTCCCGGTCCCGGCGGTCCCACCAAGGGCGGTCTCTATCGGCACCGGCACTGCCGCCTTCAAAGAGGTCTTGCAGGCTCGGCACGAGGGTTTCAGCATCAGCAAACTTCAGAAAATAGAGTTTAATTTCTTCTTGTGTCTCGGCTTGGTCAAGTTCTTGGATAACCTTTTCAATGATAGAGAAGTTGCGTGGATCCGAGGAGACCACGATAATGTTGAGGCGCGCGTTGGGAGAGACATTAACGTCTCCGACGATACCTTGTTGGTCAACTCCTTGTTCACGCCGCCAGTTCCTTAATCTTGCGCGATCCCAGGCATCCATCCTACGGCGATTGTCTCGATTCTCACCAGTAAGTACTTCTCGGAGCGTTTCTGCGACATCCTCAGCGGCTGCGTACTGAAGCCGAAAAGTTTTGATTTCGGTCTGTGAGGTTGGTGATACATCAAGTTCCTTGACGATTTCTTGCAAGAATACCAAGTTTGCTTCAGAGGCTTTGAGGATGAGTGAATTGGAGTTGGTTTCAGCCATAATCTGGATGGTGCCGTCAAGAACTTCGTAACCGGTGCCTTCGGTTTTCATCTGTTCCGCAGCGGCTCTCGCCTCTTCCGCGGTAACACGGATACTACCAGCCTGCTGTTCGTCGCCCCTTTCTCTAAAAATGTTTGTGAGTGCTTGTGCCACACCGTTGGCATCCGCATAAACGAGCGGGATGACGAGGATCTTTAATGCGGGCAATCTTTCACCTGTGTCAGCAACTTGTAGAATTGTAACGATTCGGTGTATATTGGAGGAGACATCGGTTATGATAAGCGAGTTTGTTGCGGTATCGGCGAAAATATGTGCTTGACTATTAAGGAGCGGTTTGAGGCGGTCCACCTGTTCTGAGGCAACTACATTCGTCAATTGAATGATATAGGTTTGAATCTCATCGGTCATATCAACGAGATCAGGGTCAGGTGTAATGCTTTTGACGATCCCTTTTGTTCTCATAGCGCGCGTGAAGGTTGTGACTAAGAGCGTGCTATCGGTTTGGATGAGAGTGAGATCGTATTGTGTCAGGACAGTTTTAATTTGTTCGACAACTTCTTCAATTGTCACATTTCTGAGATTAATGAGGGAGAACTGTTTCTCGCGAATGTCGTTTTCACTCGCGATAATAGTGAGATCTGTTTCTCGTGAAAGCCATTCAAGAACGCCTTTGAGTTCCTGGCTTGTAAAGTTAAAGTCAAAACGGATTGCGCGTCCTTGTTCATCGGTTTGTGCGACGCGCATCGGCTGCTCTTGCTGTGCCTGCAGTTCAACAGTTCCAGCGATCAGTAATCCGAAACAGAGTAGCGAAATAATTAAGAATTTTTGTCCTTGCATAACATCCGATCCTTTTTTGTTTTATCACATTTTCCTGTCAACCTCGCCGGAGTCTTCTGATACAAGAATTCCATAAAAGGACGCCAGTAAGATTTAGACAGTTTTTTTAAGACCTAAACCGAACTATCAAATTCAGTAAAGTTAGAATATTCGAGCGATAAGAAGTATATCAACATTCAAGTTTGTTGCGTCATCCCCGCCACGATTCCGCCCGCGCGCTCCTCCGGTAGCGGATCCCTGCTTATCAGCAGAGATTCGCAAATCGCGGACTATTAACCATTTAGCATCTGTTTCAATAAGACGGTTCAAGTTAACGAGTTTTTCGAGATCTGTTTTGAATTTCATTTCAACGGTGTAAAGTTGCGTTTCGTAAGTTGGTGGTGCTAAAGCGAGTTGCTCCAAAAGGGTTGCACTCTGCTTTTGAATCTTTTCAATATACTTGACGAGTGCTGATTGAAATTCGCCTATGTCTGTCGGTTCCTCAGCGTACGCGTCCGGTGCCTGCATGAGAATATCCAATAGTACACTATCTTTTCGGAGCTGGACCTCAACAGTAGCGGGCTTTGCGCCAATACCGAAGATACCGGGCGTAGCAGGGGTTCTAATTTTCAGCACTTGTGCTTCAAAGAAACCTTGCCTGAAATCCGTTGCGCCGCGCAGTTGCTGGGTCACCATGCTTTTGATATATCCTGCAAGTTTCGCCCGAACAGTGAGCGGTATCGTCTCAGGCATTGAGACGAATTCCCATCGTGCTGCAGCTGCTCTTGGGTTTTCTGGCTGTGCTTCATCAATCGACTCAGATTTTTCCGTGGATAGTTCTGCTCCAGACGATGCTTCTTCGTCTGTTTCTTCCGCTTTTCCACCTGCGTCTCCCTCAGATTCTGTTCCAGTCAACCATGCGTCCATCATCATATCAAATGTGTCCGCTTCCGCTGACTGCTCTGCGATCTCTGTAAGTTCTCTTTCCTCTGCCTCTATATGTTTGAGATAGAGATAGCGGACAAGACGTTCACGATTTTGCATTGTTAATTTTTGGGTCTGTTTACCAGAGCCAGGTTTTGTCAGGAGTTGATAATTTTGCTGGATACCGGCGCGTTTAACCAAGGCATCCACGCGCGCGCGAATGACAGTTTCCGGAAGTTGCGTGTCAAAGACCGTTGCAGCACTTTGATTACCGCTCCGTGCTTGCTGTTCCTCTGTGCTTGCCAACCCGGTCGCCTTATAAATTTCGGACTCAATGGGTTTAAGCACCTCTGCAGCATGCACTAAATTTTCAACGTTCAACAACTGTTCCTGTTTAGCTTTGGCACCCTGATTCGCAAAGAGACGATAAAAGGCAGGAACCCCTTGTATGCCGATCAAAATCAGAAGTACTGCGCCCAAAATACCGAGCAGGATTTTGGTCCGTGGTGTTAATTGGAAATCCAATTCCATAAATCTATCCTTTGTAGAAGCGTGATTTTTATTTCGCGGAAACGTATATCTTATTCCTCTTTGTCGACTTTTTTATTTTCTTCACTTTCAAGATTTTTTGACGCAGGGGGTGCGATGGAGAGTTCTGCTTCCTTTTCAGGTTCATCAATCTGAGGATCGGGCATCGGATAGCGTTTCTTAGCGAAAGCCTGGACAGCAGAAGCCGTTAAGTTACACCGGACCTGCACTTGGAAAATCTGTTTTCTATTTTGAGAAATGGTTGTAACTTCACCCGGTCGAACATTGGTAAAAACGCCAGAACGATCCAGTGCCCCTAAAAGACTATTTATAGCGTTATGGGAGGCCCCCTCCAAATTGAACGTAATGCGCGCTGTCTGAGGCGTATGGAGATTGGTAATATTGAAATTCGTCCAAGCGACCTGTGTTCTATCGCGAAACATCTCGCTGAGTGCGTGTAAAATATCAAGCGGTGAGATATTATGTGCCAACATCTCAGTGAGTGCCAATTCTCGTCCAAGCTGCGCTTTTGCGGCAGCCACGGGTTGCGCATATCCGGCGAGTTGTGCCTCTACCATTTCGGCTCTATGCTTTTGTGAACGTTGAAGGGTATAACCGCCAAAAAGGATCCCACCAACGATCAAAACCCCCAACCCGGTAGCTGCAAAAATCTGGTGCTGCCGGGTTGTTTGCGTCAGCGTCTCGGCTGCCTCTTTCGGCAACAAAGAGACCTGTGTTGCTTGTGGATTCAACGCGCTCAACGCGACCCCTAATGGAACTGCAAGCGTATCGCCCGATTCGTCAAGTACCGCTTTGGCTTCTGATCGTCCAGGGTCAATTTTAATGGTTGCCTGTTGTTCAGTAGCCTGAAGTGGATTCCACAAATGCGTTGGCAGGTCAAGTTCCGCTTCCAAAGCTGCTGCAAGGTTAGGGACACGCGCCCCCCCGCCACATAACCAAAGTTCGGTTTCCGCATCGGCGCGTGTGCTCTCGTGAGATATACCGGTTTCTTCCACTGTGTCAAAGTTATCCGAATCTCGATGCATAGTCGCAGCAGCAATAGAACGCTGGAGTTCGCTCACCAACTCGGCTGTCCACGTAGCGGTGGGTGCCTCATCCGCGGCGATGTGTCGCTTTTCTTCTGCAGCGGTTTCACTGTCAATATCCAATGCGCGACTGACCTGCGTAGACAGGTTGTCCCCGCCCAACCGAAAACTTCTCGAAAACTGAAGTGCGCCGTCCTCAACGAAACAGAAATCTGTTTGCGCAGCACCGATGTCAACAATAAATGTCGGTTTGGTACATCCGCTGCTCGTTGCGGCTTCAGCAATAGCTATCATCGAAGGCGTAACGCCCGATACAGAAACACCCATTTGCTCAAGGGGATCCATATAATCTGTGACCGATGCGCGACGGGTAGATATCAACTCCACCGAAGTCGCGTCTGATGCCTGGCGCACATCGTGGTAAGTAAAGATTGCTTCCTCAACCCGAAAAGGCAGTTCTGCTTCTGCGGCAATCTCAACGATATTCGCGAGTTGCTCATCAGTTGCTGCAGGTAAATTGGCTAAACGTTTTGTGCTCACCAAGGATCGCGGCAGTGCGAGAACAACTTCCGTCTTATTTCGGTTGAAGATCGAACTTAAGTTCCGTTGCTTCGGCGGTTTTCCTAAGGATGCGCAAAGGTTTTCCACAGATTTCGCCACCTGCTGTTGGTCGCCTGTGTCTGTGTACGTCACAATATCCGCGTTGATAAGACGCGTCCCTGCAGATGACTGTTCAAGCTGAACCATTTTCGCTGTGTGTGTGCCGATATCTATCGCCACAACTTGTTTTTTCGCCATTTTTGCCTCAGCCGTCAGCAATCAGTCACAAGAGATTTTTGATATGCCTCGGGAAACATCCGAGCAAACATCCTTCTTTACTGATCGCTGAAAACCACTCCTCTAATCCTGTCTCCAATATTGGACGACAACTTGGTCCCCCGTCCTGTCAATGATGCCAATACAGGTCGAGATAACTTTACCTGCAGCATCAACACCGTTTGCCTCAATACGATATCCGTGTGAACGATAAGTTACCCAATCGACAACTTCACGGAACGTTTCAAAGTTTATCTCTTGAAGGTCCGAGAGTTCTGAGATATTGGTAAACGGATTCCCTGTTATCTCTTCATCAGTATAATTTTGCACTGGCGAGTCATCGGGCGGGTCTTGTTCCCTGCGTTCGACAATCGCCTGTGCTTTTTGCGAATCCATCCCCGGTAGCAGTGCCAAAATTTCAGCAGGGGCAGTGTTTATGTTAATGAGTCCGCTGCGGGTATCTCCTTCTTTAAGGGTTATTTTATCAACGATCCCGATGAATTCCTGCTGTGTTAACATTGTGACATCTTTAATAGCATCTATGTTCTGAAAAAATCCTTGTGAGTCTCGATGGTCAACGATACGTTGGGCAATCCCCTCGTCAATCCCCTGCAAGGATTGCAAGGTTTCGACATCAGCGGTATTAATATTGACTTGTCCATCTCCGCCTTGTTCGCCCCCTTGGCGCGGCGGTCCGTTTTCTTCTGAATTGTTCGTTTCTCCCTCGTCTCCATCTCCGCCGGAATCTTCAGTGGTGATTTGATTTCGGATGTTGTTGAAAAGTTCATCGGAGACGGCTTTTACATCCATGAGTGCAGCAAATCTGTCAAATTCACGTTGCTGAATCAGTGATTCCGCCTCCGCCTGTGAAAAAACAGGTTGCCCTCCTCCTTGACCGGGTTGCATTTCAACTTGTGTCAGCTGCTCTGCGTCGGCTGTATTGATGTTAACAAGTGCCTCCCCATTTGGATCGGTGCTCGCGTCAAGTGAATAGATAGTCGCTAAATTCACCAATCCGGGCTGCGCCCCTGTTTCGGTTGCTTGAAGACTCCCACCACCCACGGTTGAAAGTCCGTCAACCGTGCCTGTAGGCGTGCTTTGTGCATTTGTACCGCCTTGTGTAAACGCCGCCATTTGTTGCGTACCGTACAGAATTTCGGATGTCATCCCTTCGACCCGTGCGAGGTCCCGAACGGTTCGGTACGGTTGTCCTTCTACAATATTGTTGGTAAGTTCTTGGGTTAGTGCGTCATCTGGCGAAGCCCCTACTTGTGCCAACAAATTACTGATAAGTCCAGCATCAGCAGTATTGATATTAACCTTTGATGCTTCATCGGTGATCGTTACTTGATAGTTTAAGAAATTACCGACCTGCACGCCATCATCGACCTGTCCTTCAATAGGTTCCGCCCAACTTTCACCGAGTGAATCAAAAGGGGTTTGGTCTGTTCGCATGACAGCAAGCGTCCACTCAAACCCTGCCCTTGCGGCGTAGTGAAACTTTGCCCTATCCAAGAAATTTCGTTGGGTGCGCTGTTCGATATGGATCGAATAGAGCAGTTGTGCCGCCAAAATAGAGAGAATAGTAAGTATCCAAAGCGTTGAAACGAGAGATAAGCCGCGCTGTTCTTTGTAAAATGTATAGGAAAATCGCTTTCTGAAGAGCATCGCCTATGGTCCCCCCTGAGGCGCGCCTTCTGCACCGCCGCCAGCAGTGGCACTTGCTGGGAGATACACCATCGTTGATTGGGTCATACTGTTTGGGGGCATTAGAGGTTGTTGACTTTGGTTCGCAAACTGTGTGCTATTTGTGTTTACGGTTCCGCGCGCCTCTCCTTGGACGGTTATCAGGATTTGTACAGCACTCGGAAGACTTTCGGTATTATCCCAGGAGGTGTTCCATGCCTCTGTCTCACCGTCAAAATATTGTAGATCGAAATTAGCAAGCCCGGTAATGAGGGTTGCGATGTCAACGTAAATCGGTTCCCCGTTTTCGTCTGTTTCCGGGACTGCGCCTGTCTGTAAAAAGGGACCAATAACAACCTCTGGGTCAAGCACTGTGGTTGCGACGCGAAAGAGTGCATAACTGCCGCTCTGTTCGTCACTTATACTGTCTGTAAAACCACCTTGGAAACTTTCAGAGTTGAGAACGGATTCACCGGGTTGAGGTTCCGGAGCGACAAAATATGCGACTCGTTGGACATCGCTTAGAAGCGGCAAGGGAACTTGTGCGGCGTTTTGCGCTTGGAAACTTGAGAGCTGCTCGAAAAACGGATCGGGATCTGTCTTGAGAAGTGTGACAAAACTCAGCAAATCTTTATCGCCCGATTGACTGGGTCCATCTTGTGTGTACAATGCGAGTTCGGGTTCTTGAAGTGAGACTTGTATGTTTCCAAGATCTGTCACAAGACGATCCATAGCGAAACGGCACCTTTGGGCTGCCAATATTCTTGCTTCGGTCTGATGGTAGGCATCCACAGCTGTCTTGAAAGCGAAATAGGCTGACCCGCCGATGATCACAAGGATACTAACTGCCATGAGCATTTCAATAAGTGTCAACCCACTCTCACTGGTTCCATGAGTGGATATTTTTTGGATCTTCATGTTCGCGATGCCCTGTCGAAACGCCACAGAAGCGGTTATCGACCGCCACCCGGCTGTTGTCCCTGCTGCGTTTGTGTCTTTTGTCGGTCAGCGATATAGGTGTTCATAGACATAGAACGTTCTCTGTTTTTATGTTCCCACGTGACGGTTACTTGAACCCGTCTGACGTTTTCAACTTCTTCAGATTCTACATCCTCAACGATGGAACTCCAGCGGTAGCGCGTATTTTCACCGAATTCACCTGTCTCCTCACCGACATCTGGATAGCCGGTCATCTCAATTTCTGCCATCCGAAATTTGAGGAGATAGAGTGCGGTAGTAGTGTTGTCTGAAAGTCCTTGGTTACGTGCAGCAGAAGCAAAGGCGTGCAAAAGCGCGGGGAGCGCAGCCCCCAAAATTGCTAATGTTACGAGTATCTCGACGAGTGTAAAACCGTTTTCTTCGGCTGATATCAAGTATTTCATTGGCAGTTTTAGACTTTTACTATAGGTACATTAGTTTTGTGGTGTTTCAAACCCTAACATTTCAACATCTTCAGCAGCGAGTTGTTGCACGGTAACGCGTCCGCTCGCGGCTTCAACAGTAACAGACATTACCTGATTCCGTGTGTTTCGGAGGTAGATAAGTGCTTGCTCGGAGGTTGCCTTCGGTGAGAAAGCGATGTACCCGACCCCTGAATTAACTTCGAGCGTTCGTCCGTTGCGGTTGGTTACCATTGCGGCTAACGTAACATCCCGCTCCATCGGATAAGGCACCCCCAAGATACCACCAGTACGGGTTAACGTCTCTTGTTGAACAGCATTTGTTGTCGTCAGCGAATTTGCGTTGGTATTGTTCTGGGCTGCGATGGCGGCTGTAGAATTCTGGGCAGTGAGTGTAGATGCAAGTGGTGTGCTTGGATTAAACGTCTCACTGGAGGCAAGCCAGCACCGCCCGTTATCAAGATCGAAAACCACTAAATATGGTGTTCGATCGGTAATTGCCATATCTCGTGCGAACGTGAGTTGGCTGCGGATGGTATACGCTGACGCTTTTAATCGACGCGTTACTGCAAATCCTCTCAGCGTCGGCATAGAGATCGCTGACAGTATACCGATAAGGGTCAAGACGATCAGTAACTCTGTGATGGTGAAACCGCTTTGAGATTGAGAAGTAGGCGAGTTCCGAAGCCCCCGCTTATCCATTATTTGTCGCATCGTTTTAATAAGCTGCAGTTGTTTCTTCAACCCAATTAGTAATGTCCGCGTCTAATTCGGTGCCTCCGACTTTTCCATCTTTCCCCATTGAGTAGAGCTCATAGTTGTAACCGAGTCTCGTTACTGGTTGGCGATAGACGTACGGATTACCCCACGGATCTTCAAAAGTTGGACTATCAATGTAGGGACCGTCCCAATTTGGCGGAGCCGGACTCGGTGCACGCCACAAGGCACTCAATCCTTGTTCAGTTGTTGGGTAATCACCGACCGATACGGCATACATTTCCAATGCGGTTTTAAGACCGCTAATTTCTGTTTGCGCCTTCGAGACATTTGCTTTCTGGGGCCAATTCATGACTCGTGGTGCGATAAAAGCTGCTAAGATCCCTAAAATAACGATAACGATTGTCAGTTCAATTAGGGTTAATCCGGATTCATCGGATTTGAGTTGCGTGAACATTGTAATTTTTCTCCTATATTTTTCGATCCTATATTTTTCGAGTTATATAGTAACGGCATTTTGACACCGATAAGGGTATTAGCCGCTTAGTAATTGGTTTGCCTCAAAGATCGGGAGGATCATCGCAACAGCGATAAACCCAATGATCACTCCCATCATTAGAATGACAAGAGGCCCGATAGAACTTGTTAAGCGTTCGAGGCTCTTTTTTATTTCTAAATCGTAGTAGTCAGAAAGTTTACCGAGCATGTGAACCGGTTCGCCGGACTCCTCACCGACAGCGACCATGTGGGTAACGAATTCAGGGAAATCCTTGCTTTTACCGAGTTCACGAGAGAGCGTAGAGCCCTGCTCAACCTCTATTTCTGCTTCGGCGATGACATTGCTGTACACCTTGTTTCCGATCGTGTCCTTGACGACCGCGAGGGCGGGCAGCATCCGTACACCATTTTCCAAAAGAGTTGCCATCGTTCGCGTAAAGCGGACAACGGCAAAAGTGCTGATTATGGGTCCGACGAGTGGTAATTTGAGTTTCAACCGGTCAAACCAGACTTTGCCTGTTTCAAGCCGGAGATATTGTCTGAAGCCAACCGCGCCTGCGATGAAAATAGCAAGTGCCACCCACCAATAGGTCTGGAAAGCATCAGTCGTACCAATAAGGATTCGTGTTGGCAGCGGCAGGACGACGCCAAGGTCGTTGAACATCGCCGTGAATTTCGGTATGACGAGAATCATAAGTACGACGACAGCAGAAACACTGAGCGTCAATAGGATAATAGGATAAAAGAGTGCTGAGATAACATCGTTTTTGAGGAGTCTCTGGCGTTCTGCGAATTCTGCGAGGCGTTCGAGGACTAAACCGAGTACACCGCCGCTCACACCGGCTTTCACCATGTTAACGTAGAGGTCTGAAAAAACCTTTGGGTGTTGCGTGAGTGCGTCGTGAAAAGTTGCGCCGTGTTCAACATCATAAGCAACTTGGGAGACGATGCGGTTCAGCGTGGGGTTTTGGATTTGTCCGAGGGTAACTTCCAAAGCCCGCCGTAGTGGGACATGTGCGTTTGTGAGTGTCGCTAACTGATACGTGAAGAATTCAACGTCCGCGGCTTTAACGCCACTGCGCCCGAATTTAAGCCATCTGCGGACATCTGTGGGTGCGTCTTGCTCTGTCTCTTCAACAATATCGGTTGGCCAATACCCCATCTGCCGTAACCGGGAGATAAGTTCGGCTTTAGAGTCAGCCTCGAGTGTATTTTTGACGCTCCCACCGCCATGCGTGAGTGCTTCATATCGGAATAACGGCATCCTTTGCCCCCACAATCGACCTTACAGGATTAACTTATTAAAACAGTCAACAGTTTAGACAACTTCCCCGAAATCAAATTCATCTTCTTGCGTTAGGCGGATGACTTCGTCAACAGTTGTGAAGCCAGCGGTGACTTTGCGCCACCCATCTTCACGTAAACCTCTCATGCCCAATTGGACTGCGAGGCGGCGAATTTCATTTGTCGATGCTTGTTTAAGAGCCATTGAGCGAAGTTCATCAGTCATCAGTAAAACTTCAAAAAGACCAATTCTACCTTTGTACCCTCTGCCGCGACACTCTTTACATCCGACTGCCCGGGGAATCTCAAGGTCATCGGTAAGAACGACCCCGTTGCCATTACCGTTCTGACCGTTCCCCATAAGTCCGGCCAATTCGTGCCTATCGGGTGAATACATCTCACAACACGTACGGCAAACACGGCGCGCGAGCCTTTGGGCTATGACACCTTCCACTGTGGAGGCAACAAGATAGGGTTCAACGTCCATATCAATAAGTCGCGTGATCGCCCCCGGAGCATCGTTTGTATGGAGCGTGCTAAAAACAAGGTGCCCCGTCAGTGACGTATGGACCGCCATCTCTGCGGTTTCGTAGTCGCGTATCTCACCGATTAAGACCTTATCCGGGTCCTGACGTAAGATATGACGGAGCCCAACGGCGAAAGTAAATTCAATATCAGGGTTCACCTGGATTTGGTTGATACCCTCTAATTCATACTCAACCGGGTCTTCAAGGGTGATGATTTTAACATCGGGTGAGTTGATCTCTTTCAGACATGCGTAAAGAGATGTTGTCTTTCCACTACCCGTGGGCCCGGTGGCAAGAATGATGCCGTGGGGTTTGCGTATCATGCGTTGAAAGAGTTGGAGATTATCTTCAGTTAATCCGAGTTCAGCAAGCCCGAAGTCGATAGACTGCCGGTCAAGGATACGGAGGACAACACTTTCGCCATGAAGCATTGCGACAGTAGGAACAGTGGAAACCCGAAGGTCTATTTGTCGGTTTCCGACGCTACCGATCCGCCTACTGATTTTTCCGTCTTGCGGCCGTCTGCGTTCAGCAACATCCATTCCTGCCATGATTTTGATACGGGAGGTAATAGCGGATTGTAAATAGGCAGGCGGTTGGGGTTGATCCTCAAGCACACCGTCAACACGAAATCGGATTTTGAGTTGTGTTGGATAGGGTTCAATATGGATATCACTCGCCCCCATCCGGACAGCATCAATAATCATCTGGTCAACGGCGTGGATGACTGTCGGATCTTGGCTGAGGTCTTTCTCATCAATACCGAAGTCTTCAATGGTCTCACGTTCAAGGGTCTCGGTAGCACCGACGGGTCCCTTGATACCAGCACTGAGAAGGCTCTCAGCGGTACGCCCATAGAGACGAACAATTGCCTCATCGATGTCTGCCTCATCAGCAAGTACAGGAATAACCCGACAATTTGTGATGAGTTCAATTTCATCTATGAGAACGACATCCAATACATCCGCCATTGCCACGGTCAGTTCATCGTCATTTAGATCAATAGGAACGACTTTATTGCGGTATGCGAACCCTGGAGACACCTTCTCAAGCGTGTCAGGTTCGGGGGCAACGCCTTCCAATTGGACGAGAGGTGTCCGGAATTCGACACTCCTTGTAGCAAGGTCGAGGATGTCAGATGACACACCATGCTTGGAAAGCACAGCGGTTTCAGATGCACCCGTCTCTTTTATTTCTGCGACGATGTCTGTATAGTCTTGATCGGAGAGAAGAGCTGCTTGTCGCATCACCTCAACAATCGAAGCTGTATTTTGTGTATTTTGCATAGCATCAACGCTCTATGTCGGCGGGAGTTCCGTCCCGCGCAAGCGGTAGCCTTTGTGTGCTTTTGTTTATAAATCTATTGTTAGTGATTTTCGTCAGTTGTTAGTTAAGACGTATCAACCCCAAATAAGTTTAACAAATTACCTACAATTAGACTTTCACAGCATCTTGGAATATCCTATTTTTCAATACTTGTTAATAGTATTAGACGCATGATACATCTATTTGTTCGACAAATACGTAGAAAAATTGATTCTCATTTTCATCAATATTGGGATTTAGGCAAATTGGGGTGTACACTGATGCGCGGGTGGCGAGGTTAGGTGCGGTTAGAAACCGCACCTACCGGGCTGAGGGAAATCAGAATTACCGATTTAAATAAGAACATTTTAGGCGAAACACTATTTCGCTGCTTTAATCCGTCGAATCGCCTTTTGCGCTGCACTGCGAACGTTTTTAGAACTGTCCTCAAGTGCACCTGTCAATGCGGTTACGGCGTCGGGTGATTTGGCGCGCATCTCACCTAATTCGTCAGCGGCATTGCGTCGGACATCAGCGGCGGAATCCTGCAACGCTACGAGGAGCGGTTTGACAACTATCTCATCGGATTCACCACTTTTCACGAGTACTTCACCGATCTCCCCGAGTACATCAACAATATGTCCACGCGTAGTGGCTGATTGATTGTTCGTCAGTGCACCGGCTAACATAGGCGTGATGTCCACAGCATGGCTTCTCCCAAGTTTAATTAACACATCTTCAGCACGTGCCCTTACGGACTTCACATCGTCTGACAACGCCCGTATCAACGCGGCAAACGTTTTCGTTGAAGCCGCTTGTATATCAGACAACTCAGCTATTGCATTGTTTCGGACTTTTGTCGAATCATCATTTAGCCCCGCAATTAAAGCGTCTTGAATAGTGTCGGTGGGCTGTCCATTTTCTGCGAGATCTTCGCCGATTTGTCCTAAAACATCAAGGACATCGTCGCGTGCATTCGATGCCCCTTTCGTTTGTACAGCGATGAGTGCTGGCACGACGACAGCGAGCGATTCCGCAGATGTCGGACGAACGTCACCTAATTCGGCAATTGCCTCACGGAAAACATCATCAGAATCGTCTTTGAGTGCCATTGCTAAACCGATTGCAGCGGCATCGTAGTTCCGTCCTGCTTTCCGCTCATCTTCACCGATTTCACCCAACGCTTCAGCGGCTTTTCTGCGGACACTTTTAGACGGATCCCGGAGCATTCCAACGAGTGCAGCGGTCCCGGGATTTCCGATTTCCTCAAGGAATTCCACAAATTGCCGTCTGACAGCGTTAGATTCGTCTGTTAAAGTTGGTACGATTTGTGCGAGTAGTTGGGATTGCCACTTCGCTTGCTGTGCTTTATGCTCTGCTTTGAGTGCCTCCAGCTCCGCGGTGAGTTGCGGGAGGACTTCCTCTTGTGATTCCGCGGTCGCCTCGCGAAGCTGCATTTTCTGGTTAACCCCAAAACCGAGCAATAGCCCCAAAACAATTGTTATAACCCAAAACCAACGCTTAGTATTCATTCTCCGAATAAGTTGTTCCTGAATCATGATTGTCTCCTTGATACGTCACAATAAGACAAAATCTACTAATTTTCTATAGTCGAAACATAGAATGGAACGAATTTCGCAAGTACCTCAAGCGGTATCTCTTCCGTTGATAGTACTATCTCAAACAAGACTTCATTAGCGTCTACTGAAATCCACGCGAGCAATGGTGCGATTTCTTCAGCACTGACAAACACCTTGTCAGGAGGTAGTGGTACCCCGTCCCCAGCAGCCTCTAAAACTCGCGCTAAATTCAGTTGTGCAAACGCGACAGGGGTCTTTGGCACCTGTTTTAAATAAGACAACTTCTTGTTCTTCTTAATCTCATCAACAAGCATACACACCTGCTCTTCCGAGAATCCCAGAAGGAACAGATCATTTAACTTGCTATAATAGATACTTGAGGCAAACCCTGATACCGTAGTTCCGTTATAATCGATTTGAGACATAGAAGCATTTTGGAGGTTAGACAGGCTATTACCGATTTGGTTCCATTTCATCTGATGACTTGGGCTAAAAATGATAGCACCATCTGTCTCCACATCCGCTGCGTCAAGTTGAAATGTGCCATCAAATTCAAGATTAATGTTATTTACGGCTTCAGGATCAAACCTTGTGAAATCAGGGACTGACAAAGCGAGTTCACCTGTTAATCCGGTCATGACATCCTCTTCGAGATTAAGGTTCAGCAGTCCCTCGAAAAAAGAGATTGCCGCGTACATTTCACCCGTTGCGTTCCTCTCCATCTCGGTGCGAACCAGTTCCCATACACTTTCCAAAATGTTGGGTGCTATAGCAACAAACAGATCGTCCTGAGCAGATAATGCCTTCGGCGTTTTGAGTGCCACGCCTTTTTTCAAAAACAGACCGATTTCATTTTCTGGAAGATCCGGATTAAATTGGACAGCTGCTTGAAAGAATGGCTCGGTTTCAAGCAAATTGAGTCGTGCAAAGAACGACTGAAAAATAGCGAAACGCTGCCGGTTTACCTCATCAAGATCACCTATCATCGGCAATATGGACGGGATATCAGCGAACACACTGGCGACACCTGAACCCAATTTCTTTGAAGTCTTCGTAAATTCTGGGTTCTCTCGGATAGATGGTGCGTCTTTCCGATAGGTATCCATCAATGTTTCAAAAGCCTCTTCACCTGCGCCAATCACGAGACACTCATCTACAAACCCGTATTTAACAATATTCTGTGGTATTTCCATGGCGTTATACTGAACTCGCCGGTACACACCGGCATCCAAGCGTAAGGTGCCGCCACCAGACATGCCCACCAACCCCTCAACAATCTTGGTCAAGCGTTGGAGCTCACCAAGGTTACCACCCGAATGGATCACAAGTCCGATCTGCTGAGTGGCGGTTTCATCTAACCACATCGCCAAAGCGGTTCGGTACCCCACAGTCTCAATTACACCCATCAGGTTTGTACTCAGGATGCCTTGTGCCATCAAGACTCCTTGTTGTATCTCCTGCCAATCGGCGATAGCCTCTGGTAATAGCGCAAGTGCCTGCTCCCAATTTTCCGAGACCTCAATTTCGCCGTAGACTTCATCAATATCTTGAAGCTGCAGATAGAAGACACTCTCCTTCGGCATGAAATCCGCAACCTGCGCTGCATTTGCGGAAAAAATAATACCCGTGAGGAAAAAAATAAAAATAGTTACTTCCAATTTTCGTCTCATGAGACACCTCAATATGCGTTTCTAAAACATGTTTAATGTATTTAGCTACGGAACCCGAATATCCTCAACAAGTGCCTGTACCTCATCAGGTGGTGGGGGTGTCAAAGCTGCGACACTAATAGAAACAATGAAATTTAGCGCCATGCCGACAGTTCCGATCCCTTCAGGCGAAATACCCCATAACCAGTGTTCTGATGTGTTGAGATCCGGGTTAATAAATTTAAAATAGATAATATATGCGGCAGTAAAAGTGATACCGACAATCATACCGCTGACTGCGCCGGCTTTGTTCATCCGTTTAGAGAAGATTCCCATGACGATTGCGGGGAAAAACGAACTCGCCGCGAGCCCGAAGGCGAATGCGACAACTTGCCCTACAAACCCGGGTGGATGAATACCAAAATACCCAGCGATACAGACAGCGACACCCGCTGCGATGCGCGCAGCGGTTAGCTCCTGTTTTTCTGACAATCCGGGTGCAATGCTACCCTTGAGTAAATCGTGCGCGACTGCCGTGGAAATCACTAATAGTAAACCGGCAGCTGTTGACAATGCGGCAGCCAATCCGCCAGCTGCGACTAACCCAACAACCCAATTCGGGAGTTTCGCAATCTCAGGATTCGCCAATACCATGATGTCCGGATCGATTTCGAGTTCATTCTGTATACTGGATTTCGGGCCTCGGTACTGTATTCTCCCATCACTATTCCAATCGTCGAACTCAATCAGACCTGTTGCCTGCCAATTCTTAAACCACTCTGGCACGTCGTCATATCTGACATCTGTTAGTTCACCATTCTGTTCATACCTGACAGTTTTGAGGAGATTCGTTCGGGCAAACACAGCGACTGCCGGTGCAGTGGTATAAAGAATAGCGATGAAAAGCAATGCCCATCCGGCTGAAATCCGTGCCTCGGAAACTTTTCGGACGGTATAGAATCGGATAATCACGTGCGGAAGTCCCGCTGTTCCTAACATCAATGCTGCTGTGATGAAAAAGACATCAATAGTGCTTTTAGTTCCGTCCGTATATAAGTTAAATCCGAGTTCCTCGCTCAAGCCGTTCAGTCGATCCAGCAGATATAGCCCGGAGCCATCCGCCACTTTTCCCATCAACCCAAGTTGAGGGATAGCGTTGCCTGTAATCAGGATAGAAATGAAAATAGCAGGCACGAGAAACGCAAAAATCAGTACACAGTATTGCGCAACCTGTGTGTAGGTAATGCCTTTCATACCACCCAGGACGGCATAAAAGAACACAATTCCCATACCGATGAATACACCGGTTTCAACATTCACACTCAGAAACCGGGAAAACACAATACCGACACCGCGCATCTGTCCGGCTACGTAAGTAAACGACACAAAAATCGCGCAGACCACAGCTACAATCCGAGCCAATTGTGAGTAATACCGATCGCCTACGAAATCGGGAACAGTATACTTACCGAATTTGCGGAGATAGGGTGCCAATAACAACGCCAGCAGCACATAGCCGCCTGTCCATCCGAGTAGATAAACGGAGCCGTCGCGCCCCATAAACGAGATCAGTCCTGCCATTGAGATGAAAGAGGCGGCACTCATCCAATCCGCTGCTGTTGCCATGCCGTTGACAACCGGATGCACGTTGCTTCCTGCAACATAGAAATCCCCTGTAGAACGTGCTTTCGACCAGAACGCAACACCTATATATAATGCGAAGGAGAGTGCCACCATCACAAATGTCCATGCTTGTACGTTCATGATTGTTCTGTCTCCTCCGTATCTTCTTGTTGCGCATATTTTTTTTCTAAACGGTTCATCAACCAGGCATAGACAAAGATAAGCTCAACAAAAATCCAGATGGATGCCTGTTGCGCGAAATAGAAACCGAGTCGGTATCCCCAGAATTGAATCTTGTCGAGTTGTTCCACGAACACAATTGAGCAGAGATACGAGGTGATAAACCAAATCGCTAATAAAATAGCGAGGTATTGCAGGTTCTTTCGCCAATACGCCTTATTTTTTGCAGATGTCTCCATAAGTTGTCCTCCTTGGGTAACCACAATTACAGATTGCTTTGTTCTTAGCAAGTGAAGATGACTCGATTCAGGCTTTTATTGTGATGAGGGTTGTTCTTGCATGACAGGAATCACGTAACTCCGAATTGTTACGCCATCTAATTCTTCAGTTTCTACTCTCGGTTCTGGATTTCTCCGATGATCAAAAACGACGTAGTAGCCCTGTGTTTCACCCTCCAATTTGAGGTAAGCGGCGAGCTGCTTTTTACCCATCTGATAGCGGATATCGCCCCGCCAAATCTTTGTTTCGACAATATACTTTTCTGTCTTGTGCGTGATGAGGAGATCCATCCTGCCACGCCCTGTTTCGGTCTCAAAGGACAAAGTCCCACCCACGCTCCGAGCGAAGAGGTCGAGATAGGTAAGGAGGAGATGTCGTCCCACGGATTCTTGCGGCGTATCCGGCACCTGTAGGATTTTGAAGCCAGCGCGTGCGATAAAGTCGCGGAAGTTATCCAGTAGCCGTTCCATGTCTATCTGTCCCGTGGCAGTCAAGTAAGCTTGAAAGCCGTCTATATTGTCTTCGTGGTGGTATTCCAGTTCAAGTCCGTTCATCGTCGGCTTGAACGTCCGCATGATGCAATAGAGATAAATCGGATTCGCAATTTGACACATGCCATCTGCGTCTTCCGTGATGACACCGTACGTAGCGAGTTCATCGATATGCTCATCACGCAGATTGAAATCCAGCCCCTCCTCATAGGACATGATATTCATCAGAAGCCTTTCAAACCGCCTATCCCTGCGGATATTGGTTGTGAGATGTTGAATGTTGACGTTCCGCCCGCGCACAAGTTGGATATGTGCCTTTAAAAAGTGTGGCATCGTAATCGGATCGGTTTTCGGAATTCCCAACTCCGTCGTCAGAATCTGCGCGAGGCGGTTGACGAGGACAGGTTGCCCGGCAGTCTCCTTATGAATAGATGCAACAACCTCGGGCTCGAAGGCTTGCCCCACTTCATCGGTGTACTGCGAAAGTAACTCCTGTACTTGTTCAAGTGTAAAGTTCGGTAAGTGAAATTCATCTTGGATATTAAACGGCGAGACAGACCTGTCGTAATTAAGCTGCGCAATGCTCTTCACCCCTACGATGCCTACGCTGTGCGGACAGTGTAACTGATCAGAGAGGTAAATCTGGCGGAGTGAATACAGAAAATCGCTCACGACGGTTTGCGGGATACCGTCAAACTCGTCAATGAGGAGTACAACCTTCGTGGCAGCAAGTCCCTGATTCTGAAAATCTCTGTTTAACATATCCACAAGCCGCCGGAAAAACACCATCATGGAAAAATGATCGGTTAACTGTGTGTTCTCCAAAAATTGGGCTAACGTATCAGACAACACTTCACCTCGTTTTTGGAACACGCTCTCAATTTGCCTGTTAATCTGGTAATAGAGCTGTTGATAAAAAGTGACAGGTGCGGCGTTGCGCATCGTTTGGAAATCCAATTGAATCGGAAAATAGGTCGGGTCTTTCGCGACAAGTGCTTCGAGTGCCAATCGGAAGAAGGTGGTCTTCCCTGTCTGGCGCGGCGCGAAGAGGACGATGTATTTGCCATTTTTGACGCGGCGGATGAAATCGGTAATCTCCTCGGTGCGTGGAACAATATAGTGATGCTCAGGACGGACGCGCCCCTCGGTTCCAAAACTTCTCATTGTCGTCTCCTAAAAAGTCCTCAGCAATTTATCCTATCACATCGTTGTCTGAAAATCCACTGTTAATTTTCAAACACAGTAAAAGGTGGCTATCCATAATTCTCTGGAAACATCAATCGCTCGACGTGTTCAATCAGGATGTGCAAGACTTTAATATGGATTTCTTGTATGCGGTCCGCCGTGTTACCGGGGGCAATCAGGCAGATATCACAGTGGTGCTTAAGATTTCCGCCATCACCACCGAGCAGCCCAAATACTTGCATCCCACGCGATTTCGCCATCGCTGCCGCACGCACAACATTTTCGGAGTTTCCGCTGGTCGAGAGTGCTACGAGCAGATCCCCCGGATGTCCGAGTGCCGATAGCGGCCGCGCGAAGACTTCTGTGAAGCCGAAATCGTTTGCTGTGCAAGTAATATGTCCAGCATCGCCAAGCGCGATTGCTGGCAGCGGTCTCCGATCGTCCCGAAACTTTCCGGTGCATTCCTCAGCAAAATGGATGGCATCGCACAAACTTCCGCCATTCCCGCACGTGAAGATTCTGCCTTGCCGTTCAAACACGGTACGCATCATCTCTGCTGTCTCCGCGATGGTTGCGATGTTTTCAGGATTTCGGATAAACCGGTCGAGTACGTCTTGTGCCTCTACCAACGCATCGCGAATGCTATGCAAAATGTTCACTGTATTTCCTCTGTTTTCTTATAGGCGAATTTCTATAAGACACTTCTTTCCGTTGACCAATTAGAAAAAAGGCAGGGCAACCTGCGAACACCCTGCCTATGTCGCATATTTTATTTTTAAAACAATGAATCCCGTAGGCACATTCTCCAAGGCACCAATAAATATTGTGTCCGGAATGTGAAGGACTATTTGGATATCTCCCATAGAAGAATCGTCCCCACATCATTTCCGCTAGCGACAATGCTGCCATCTGGACTGAGTGCAGCGTAGGTGATATTTCCTATAGGATCGCGTTCATCAGTTTCCACATCTGTAAATTTTGTAAAGGTTGCTTTGCAAGTGCCAGTTTCCACATCCCAAACATGTATTGTGCCCTCTCTGTCCCTACTAGCAAGCATGCGATTATTGCTACTCAAACTAACAGACTCAACATCAACGGCTGATATTTCTGTGAAAGTTGCTTTGAGAGTGCCTGTCCCCACATCCGAAAGCCCAATAATACCATATCGTGAGGAATGTTTGCCGGTTTCACCTTCGCTGACACTAATGAGTGTACGGTTATCGGAACTCAAGAGAATAGGCTTGACCATCGGTTTTCCCTCTTCTGTGGGGATTGTCTTACGTTTCCCTGTTTCTACATCCCAAAGTCGAATAGTACCGCGTTCGTTTGAAGAATATCGATTGATTTTATCGTTACTGATGCCAATGAGTGTACGACTATCAGGACTCAAGTGAACGGACGTGCCCGTTCCCATTCCATCCTCTGTGAGTGTTACTTTGCATTTGCCGGTTTCTGCATCCCAAAGATGAATAGTGTCGTTACTGATGCTAATGAGCGTGCGGCTATCAGGACTCAAGTGAACAGATTTGACATTTTTCACCTTTCCTGTGAATGTTATTTTCGGGAGACATGTTTCCACATCCCAAAGTTCAAATGCACCGGTCTTGCTCCAAATAACGAGTGTGCTACCATCAGGGCTAATTTCAGCAGTGTCAATATGGTAACCATGTGCTGTGAATGTTGCTTTGCAAATCCCCGTTCCTACATCCCAAAGATGAAGTGTGTCATTATCACTGTTATCCCAATTATCACTGGAGACACCCTTCCAACTCATGAGTGTTCGTCCATCAGGGCTAAATTTAATAGATCTAATCCTCGAAAAATGTTCTATGAAAATAGCCTCGCTTTGCCCGGTATTAGTATCCCACAAACGGATTGTACCGTCCTCGCTCTCACTAATAAGTGTCGCTCCATCAGGGCTGAAACCTACCGAAGAAACAACGGAGGAATGTCCTTTAAGGGTTGTGATAGCACCCAACGCCTAAAGACGTGGGCTTCGGTTTCATAGACAGTGCGG
>VXZK01000270.1 GCA_009845545.1 Candidatus Poribacteria bacterium | reverse complement strand
ATCCCCTAACCGAACCGATGTTGAATGTCCAAGTAATTATAGAATCTACTATAAAGTAAAGTCCAATCCTATAGGGCATTCCATCTTAGCCACCGCGGAAGATAAAAGTTTGATAATCCAAAATCGCTTAAGGTATACGGACATTAATATTTCAGTTGCAATCCGCAGTCTATGTTTGGTATACTATCCGATAGAGAACAAAAGTGGACTCATAAGAACATGGAATAGCCAAAGATTCCATACGCTTTTTGGGAAAAGCACTACCCTTTCTGTGAGACAGAGCTTCTTCGCTCCCTATCTTCCTTAACAAGGCCATGGGCGATGTATCAAAATAAAAAATTAACACTGCTACTTCTATGTAGTATTCTGTTATCCATAGCAATAGGTTGCTTAACAGATACCACCGAACAATCTAAGCAAACTCGAAAAATATTGAACTCGCAGCGTCCTGATACAAGCAGAAAACCCGAGCGCACCGAGGCGTTTACATCAAATCTGCCGATCGTTATTATTGATACATCCGGGAATTGGATTCGCGACGAACCGAAAATTCCAGCACAAATGAAGATTATTTACGATGAATCCGGTGGTAGAAACTCCCTAAATAGTCAACATATTGATTTCGAGGGAAAAATCGGCATAGAACTTAGGGGGAAAACGTCGCTCGGATTCCCGAAAAAGCAGTACGGTGTAGAAATTCAGGACGATGAAGGCAACGACAAAAATGCATCGTTATTGCAACTGCCAGCCGAGTCGGATTGGGTTTTAAATGGACCCTATTGGGATAAAACCCTGATGCGGAATTATTTGGCGTACGCGTTCAGCAATCGCATCGGCAGATACGCAAGCAGAACAAAGTTTGTTGAAGTGTTTCTTAATGAGAGAGGCGATGCAACAATCGGAGACAAACATTACGTCGGCGTCTATCTACTCATAGAAAAGATAAAACGCGGAAAAGACCGTGTTGATATTAAATCGCTGAAACCCGCGAACATCACCGGGGGTTATATCCTAAAAATCGATAAAATGGACAGGTATGAAACTTACTTTTTCACCCGTTCCACGCGACTCTTTTATGTATATCCAAAAGGATACGAAATGTCTGCTGCCCAAAAAGCGTGGATTCAGAACTATATGCGCGAATTTGAAGCAGCGTTAGCTGGAAAGGATTTTAAGGACCCAGAACGCGGATATACCAAGTACATAGATACCGATGCTTTTATTGACCATTTCATCATCAACGAACTCTTCAGAAACATAGATGGATTTCGGAACAGCACATACATCTACAAAGACAGAGACGGCAAACTGACAATGGGTCCCATCTGGGATTTCAACCTATCAATGGGCAATGCAGGTTTCAATCAGGGTTGGAAAACGGATGGATGGCTGATTTATACAAACCCTGTCCCTTTTTGGTGGGATCGACTCCTACAAGACAAAAACTTCACACAAAAACTCGCCAAGAGATGGCAGGCACTTCGGAAAGATGTACTCGCCACTTCTAAACTCCTTGACGCGATTGATCAAACCGCTGAGTATCTGTCCGAAGCACAACAGCGAGACTACCAGAGATGGGCCTCGCACGGGCGCAATGCTTTTGGCAATCGTTTGCTCACAAACCGTGGTCTACTCGTTTATGAGCAAGAAATCCAACAGATAAAAAGATGGTTACAGGCCCGGTTGAAATGGATAGATACGCATATCGCATCGCCTCGGAGGTTCTAACACTTTAATAAAAATGTGAAATTATGCACCTTTTTCGCATACAAATTGCGTCATTAATAATTGAAACTTTTAGTTCACTATAAATTGAAACCTTTAGTCCACCTATATGCTACCGATGCGTAAATTTTGCCCGCTTTCGTGCTATTAGGCATAAATTTTGCCCCATTTTGTGCGATTATTTCTGAAAATTTTATAAAGAACCCGATTGATACGGGAGTGTTCAGACTGGCACCAAATTTGCTACCGTGGTATTAACGCAAAATTTGTCTTTTCTTTCTATTACAACTTTATAACAACAATACGAAAGGGACCTAATGACAACAACACCAAACACTGACACAATGCATGCCGACGATGTTGCTGCAATCGACGAACTACGCAACGTCTATGACCAATTAAAACAAACACTTGCCAAGATCATCGTCGGTCAGGAGCAAGTTATCGAACACTTAGCGATCTGTCTGTTTTCTCAAGGACACGCACTCTTGATGGGCGTTCCCGGTTTGGCGAAGACGCTGTTAGTAAGCAGGTTCGCTGAGACAATGGCGTTGCAGTTCAGCCGAATCCAGTTCACACCCGACCTAATGCCGATGGACATCACCGGAACCGACATCCTTCAGGAGGTACCAGGTGGTAGGCGGGAGTTCGAGTTCGTAAAAGGACCGCTGTTCGCCAATCTTATTCTCGCTGACGAGATTAACCGGGCACCCTCAAAAACGCAGGCCGCGATGCTCGAGGCGATGCAGGAATACAAAATCACAGTCATCGGCAGAACATACCAACTGACACCGCCGTTTTTCGTGTTGGCAACACAGAACCCTATAGAGCAGGAGGGGACGTATCCCTTGCCGGAGGCGCAACTCGATCGTTTCATGTTCAGGATTGAAGTAGACTATCCAGAACGCACTGAGGAGATAGAGATTGCCCGCACCACAACCGGGCTGGCACTTCCAACACTTGAACACGTCCTGACAGGCGAACGCGTGCTTGCCTTTCAAGACCTCGTGCGACGCGTGCCGGTCGCAGAGCATATCTACGAATTCGCTGTTGATTTAGTTCGTAGCACCCGTCCAAAAGGTGACGCATCCCCGGATTGGCTAAAACCGCTTGTCGCCTGGGGTGCCGGGCCACGAGCCGTTCAATACTTGATCTTAGGCGCAAAGGCACGCGCAGCACTCAGCGGCAGCTACATGGCGCGACTTGAGGATGTCTTCGCAGTGTCGGCACCTGTGCTGGCGCATCGCGTCATTACATCGTTCGCAGCGGAATCCGAAAACATCACCAGCCAAGACATCGTCAGCCGTCTCGTTGAAGAGTTGTCGGAACAGGGGTAGATTATGTTGCAACTCAAACGCGACTACCTCAATCAGAAGGTACTGGAACGTCTTTCTACGCTTCAATTGCACGCTCGACTGCCTATGATAGGAAGTGTCTCCGGTAAACATCGGAGCCCTATTCGCGGCTCCAGTCTTGAGTTTGCCGAGTACCGTAAGTACGTCCCAGGTGATGACACACGCCGACTCGATTGGCGCGCTTATGCGCGTAATGATCGCTACTATATCAAGGAATTTGAAGCCGATACGAACCTACGGATGTGCTTAGTCGTTGATACCAGCGGCTCAATGGATTTTACAGACAACCGAAACCCCGCAGAAACCGACGCGGAAGCCGGTTTAAGTAAACTCGACTACGCACGCCGCGTGGCAGGCACCTTAGCCTATATAGCCGCCCTACAAGGTGATGCCGTTGGACTCTACTGTGCAGGTCAAGCATTCCAGAAAGAAATCCCGCCAAAGCGCAGCGCAACCCATCTGAGTGTCGTTCTTGATGAATTAGGAACAATGGAGGCATCCGGTGAAACCGGCTTGGCTGACGTGCTCCACGAAACTGCCGAACGTATCCCACAGAGAGCGTTGATCGTCGTTATTTCAGATCTGTTTATTGAACCCGAAACGGTGCGGAATTGTTTCGAACACCTACGGTTCCGTAAGCATGATGTCGCCGTGTTTCATCTCATGGAGCAGAGTGAACTCGATTTTGAGTTCGATCGACCCATGCGATTTGTTGACATGGAAGGCGGGGAACCTATACTCGCAGATCCGACTGTCATCGGCGCACAGTACCGACGCGCGATGGAAATATACCTTGAGAGTATGGACGAGGTGATTCGCGACACTGAGGTTGACTATCATCGTATCCGCATCCACGAAAACTATGGCGATGTATTGGCACGATTCTTGTTGGGACGGACACCCAAAAGACATAAGTAAAGCGTAGTTATCAGTCTGGTGAAAAAATCCAAAACGTAAGCCCGTAATGAAATGGAGGGCGGGTATACGGAGAGGAACTTTTTTCCCAAAAACCGCCTCAACGAACCGCAAGGTAAATTAAAAATATGAGTTTTTTGCAACCGTTAGCATTAATCGCGCTTCCCTTGATGGCGTTGCCAATCATCATCCATTTAATCAATCAGCAACGGCACCGTACAATTCCTTGGGCGGCGATGATGTTCTTAATGCGTGCAAAGCGTATGAGTAGAGGCATGGCACGCCTTCGGCATCTGCTTATCCTACTCATGCGCGTACTCGCTATCGGGGCTTTGATTTTCGCCATTAGCCGACCACTCTCCGGCGGATGGTTAGGAAGCGTCGGATTGAGTAAGCCGGATGCCACGCTGATTCTTCTCGATCGCTCCGCCAGTATGGAAATGCAAGACCTGCAGGCAGGTGAGTCCAAAAGATCGACGGCACTGAAGAGACTCGCACAATTACTGGAACAAGGTGACTACGGAACACACTTGCTTCTGATTGATAGTGCCAGCGGTCAGATGCAGGAAGTGGATTCACCGAAGGCTTTATTGAACCTACCTATGACCGGTACAAGTGCCACCAGCGCAAATATCCCAAGTATGCTTGAAACGGCGTTAGCGTACCTCAAAGCAAATGAATCGGGACGCGCCGAAATATGGATCTGTTCGGACTTGAACGAAAACGATTGGGACGTTCATAGTGGTCGTTGGAATGCTATAAGCAAAGCATTTGCCCAATTAGAGGGTGTGCATCATTTCTTATTGGCGTACACAGATCCGCCTTCAAACAACTTGTCCGTCCGAGTGGAAAACGTGCAACGGTGGAAACGTGGCAATGATGCGGAACTCATTCTTGATGTAATGGTGCGGACAAATCGGAATAACCGTGGCACGCGGCGAGTACCGATTGAGTTTGAAGTCAACAACATCCAGTCTGTCGTTGAAGTGGAACTTGACACACTCGGTGCCTCTTTACAAGGACATCGTATCCCTATTGATACCAAACTCAGTTCAGGTTGGGGATCCGTGAGTTTACCGGGTGATGCGAACCCTTTGGATAATCGGTTTTTCTTCGTCTTTTCAGAACCACCGGTGCGAAAGACAGTCGTCGTCAGTGATGATAAAAGGATCGGCGAAGCGTTCCGACAGGCACTTGCTATTCCATTAGATCCTCGACTACAACATCAGGCAGACGTGATTCCTGTAAACCGAGTCGCAGAGATTGACTGGGAAAGTACGGGACTTTTGATCTGGCAAGGGGCACTACCGAGTGGATTGGTAGCGGAACAGATCGAGCACTTCGTCAACAGCAGGCGTGTGGTTATGTTCTTTCCACCCGCACAGCACGCTGGTGAACAACTGTTCAACTCACACTGGGGCGACTGGCAGGCCGCTGACGGTCAGGAGGTCGCCAAAATCGCATGGTGGCGTGGCGATACCGATCTACTGGCACATGTGGAGAGCGGGGACACCTTGCCTTTGAACGGACTCCGTACCTATCGTTACCGAACCCTTGAGAGTCCTGGAACACCCTTGGCAAGGTTTGACGATGAGACCGCCCTATTAACCCGTGTACCTACCGATCACGGAGCAATTTATTTCTGTAGTACGCTACCCACCGCACAATACTCTTCTCTCGAGCGGGACGGTATCGTGTTTTATATCATGCTACAGCGGGCATTGACTGAAGGGTGTCTCACATTGGCCGCCGCAGCGCAACGCGATGCCGGAGTTGGTGTGCTTGCAGATCGAGATCAGTGGGAATCGGTAGCTCCTGCTGAGAATACAGCGTCCCTTTCACAGCGCGAATTGCATGCCGGTGTCTATCGTGAAGGAGAACATTGGGTAGCCGTGAACCGTAGCTACGCTGAGGACAATGCCAAGACATCACCTGTTGAAACGGTGGATGCGCTGTTTGATGGACTGTCGTACCGAAGAATTGATGTTGATGTCGGAGACACATCCGCCTTAGCGAGTGAACTCTGGCGTATCTTCCTCATCGCAATGGCGTTAGCACTCATTTTAGAGGCAGTCCTAAGTTTACCAAGCAGGAAAACGGAAGACACCCCTCTCATCGACCTCGCAGTCGCAGATGGCAGCATGGAGTAGTCATTGGCTATCGGCTTTCAGCAGTCAGTTAAGAGACTTCTGATTAAGTCAGACGCTTCTTTGCTGACGGCTGATTGCTGATGGCTAATAATCGGAGACATCAGAATGCAAGAACAACAAGGGAGCCTTGAATTTCTCTCAAGCAGTTCCATCATGGTCTTAGGACTGCTTATCGTGGCGGGGACCGGTGTCCTCTGCTGGTTGGCATGGCACCGCAGCGGGTATCGCATGCAAACCGGATGGCTTGAATTGCTGCGTTTTGTACTGGTATGTTTAGTGGTTACTACGCTGAATCAACCCGAATGGTTGAAGATACAACCGCCGGATCGACGTTCAACGCTCGCGGTGCTTTGGGACCAATCGAAAAGCATGGAGACACGGGATGTCTTCGACAACCAAGATATCTCCAGCGAACGCAAAAGCCGCGCTGAGACAATTCAACCGCTGATGTCCGAGGAAGTCTGGAAACCCACAGAGGCGAGCGATCTCAATGTGGTGTTTGAACCGTTCTCTTCACAGTTGGACCCAGCAGAAGAAGCAACAGATTTGAATGCTGGACTGTCACACGTCCTAGACAATCAGGCAAATCTTCGCGGTGTGGTGCTGCTATCGGACGGTGATTGGAATGTCGGCAACTCCCCGGTCGAGGCAGCCACACGGTTTCGGATGAAAGGGATTCCCGTCTTCGCAGTAGGGGTCGGTAGTAAGGTACCGCTACCGGATATCGAGTTAGTCCGGATGGACGCGCCGACTTTTGGAGTGACAAATAAGCAGCTGCGCATTCCGTTTGTTGTCCGTAGCACCCTGGGCCAGGATCGAGATGTGAGCGTTACACTCAGGGTCAATAACGAGGCGACGGTTACCAAGGTTGTCAGCGTCCCCGCCATGAGTCAGGCACAAGATAATATTGTCTGGACACCTTCAGCGACAGAAAACTACACGTTAAACCTGCGTGTCGCACCGGATGCCGAGGAATTGATACCCGAAAATAATGAGATATCCGCACCCATATCAATACGCGAGGAACAATTGAAAGTCCTTGTCATCGAATCCTATCCGCGGTGGGAGTATCGATATTTACGGAACGCTTTAGAACGGGATCCCGGCGTTGAAGTAACATGTCTCCTCTTTCATCCAGAGCTGCCGAATGTCGGCGGCGGTCGCACTTATATTAAACGTTTTCCTGACGCGAGGGAACTGAGTCGTTATGACGTTGTGTTTCTTGGCGATGTCGGTGTGAGAGAAGACCAATTAACAGTCGAACAAGCACGGGAATTGCGGAAGTTAGTCAGTGCCCAAGCTTCAGGTATCGTCTTTATGCCAGGACGTTCAGGATCTCACGATTCGTTAATTGCCGGTCCACTTGCCGATCTCTATCCTGTGGTCTTAGACCCAGCAACACCGCAAGGTGTCGGCTCGAATATACAGGGATATTTCGCACTCACTCAGTCCGGACAACGAAGTTTGCTAACCCGTCTCGGAGATACCGACCAAGACAACGGCGAGGTGTGGCGCAAGTTACCCGGGTTTTTCTGGCACACCGGAGTCCAGCGAGCCAAGGCCGGAACCGAGACGCTTGCAGTACACGATCAAGTCGCGACTGCCTCCGGACGAGTGCCATTAATCGTGACCAAGACGTTTGGTGCCGGTAAAGTGTTATTTATGGGGACAGACAGCGCTTGGCGTTGGCGGCACGGTGTTGAGGATAGGTACCACTATCGTTTCTGGAGTCAAGTCGCGCGATGGATGGCATACCGACGACAGATGGCACAAAGCGAAGCAATACGGCTGTTTTACTCACCCGACCGACCCAACGTCGATGACGTGTTGACGTTAAATGCCAACGCTATTGACAACGTCGGCGGGCCCTTAGATAGTGGTTCGGTTGTGGTACAGGCGATTTCGCCATCGGGCAAAACGCAGACAATCCGACTTCAGCCGGGCACAGAGGATTTGGCGGGGTTGTTCGTGGGTTCGTTTGTACCGAAAGAACCCGGGAACTATCGCCTCATTGCAAGTAGTAGTGAAACCGGTGCCTCTGTTCAGACGGATCTATCAGTACAAGGCTTAAATCGGGAACAACAAGGACGTTTGGCACGGTTTGATGTATTAGACGAAATCGCTAAGATTACCGAGGGCAAATTAGTACCGGTTTCCGAAGTGCCGAGTCTACTGGAGCACCTCGCCGCCTTACCAGAGCCAGCACCAACTGTGCATCGCACACGGATATGGGCGCATCCAATCTGGGCGGGCATTTTAGTTTTTCTACTCGGAGCATTCTGGGTAGCGAGAAAAATGAACGGCGCAATCTAAACTTAATGAAAGCAATAGACACCTTCCATAAAACGTGGTATGATATACTATCAAGAGGTGAATACGGAGACCAAACCGATAACCAACGACCAATCCTGAACCAGAAGCAGGGAAGGAATTTATTCTAATGAGCAAGAATTATAAAGTGGCAATAATCGGTTGCGGTGGTATCTCTCACATGCACACTGGATGGTATCTGAAGGAGCCGAGAGCAACACTAACTGCAATTTCCGACATTGACGAAACGCGCGTGAAAGCCTACGGCGAACAATACGAGGTCGAAAAACAGTATACCGATTACATTGAGATGCTCGAGACAGAAGATATTGATATTGTTTCGGTCTGTACGCGTCCGAAAATGCACGCGCCGGTCGTGATTGAAGTCGCACGTTTGTCACAACCTGGGAGCGGTGTCAAAGGGATTCTTTCTGAAAAACCGATGGCGGAAAATCTCGGACAGGCACGAGAGATGCTTGAGACGTGTTCACAGCACAATGTGAAATTAGCGATTGACCATCAGCTGCGGTTTAACGCGCCTTATGTCGTCGCAAAACAGATGATTGCCGAAGGTCAAATCGGTGAACTTTTCCGAATTCACGCCATCTGTGGCGGGGGCGACCTGAAAGACAATGCCACACATACCGTCGATCTGATGCGATTTATTTACGGGGACCGTCCGGTGAGTTGGGTGATCGGTCAAATCGAACGGATCGGCACGCCGACCAAATATGATCTGCACTCCGAGGATTTCGCGATCGGGTACTTCAAATTTGAAGACAATGTACGAGGGATCATTGAATCCGGTAGCGACACCGCACCCGGTTATCACCATATTTACTGCTATGGAACAGAAGGTGAGATTGAACTGGCAGCTCCAGGTGGACCGGCACTCCGCATCCGTAACCAGCAATCCGAAGGCGCGTGGGTGACAGCGGAATTACCTTCGGAAATTAGCCCTGTACAAGATCTGATTGCAGCTATTGAGGAGAACCGTGAACACTGTTCAAGCGGTTTTCAAGGATACGCCTCCTTAGAACTCCTTATGGCAATTTATGAATCGTCCCGGAAACGACAACGGATTCATCTACCCCTTGAAGAGATGGAATCCCCATTGACATTGATGATTGATGACGGGTGGGTATAGAAGTAGTTAATAGTTCTTACTACAAGGAGATTTCCGATGAACCAGACACAAGAAAAAACAAGATCAGAAAAAGATACGGTTGGCTTACCACCGCGTATGCAGGACGCATTGGAACAGTATCGGAAAAGGGTATGGATAATCAAGCTCACCGAAGGAACACTGGCGGCGATCTTCGGCATCATGATTTCGTATCTTGTCGTGTTTGGCTTAGACCGCTTGTTTGATACGCCTACGCTTTTGCGGGTACTTATCCTACTCACTGGAATGGTGGGGATGGTGTTCTTTTGGCCCTTAAAATACTATAATTGGGTATGGCGGCATCGGAGCTTGGAAGGCATCGCTCGGCTGTTGCAGCATAAGTTTCCACGTTTCGGCGATCATGTACTCGGTATCGTCGAACTCGCGTCCAATAGGTCAGATAAATCAGCAAGTCCCGCTTTAGTTGAGGCAGCGATGCGGCAAGTTGATGCCGAGGTGGCAAAACATAATCTGGCAGATGCTGTCCCGAATCCCCGACATCGTCGTTGGGCATGGGCGGCAGGTATCCCCATAATACTGGTTGTTATCGGGATCCTTGTGATTCCCGCAACGAGCCGGAACACACTCGCACGATGGCTGACCCCGTGGCGAAACGTGGAACGGTATACCTTCGCACAGTTAGAAGGCGACACAGATCGTCGCGTCGTCGCTTATGCGGAACCCTTCGATGTTGAAGCCCGTCTTAAAGAGGATTCTCCATGGAAACCTGAGTCGGGCGAAGCACGATACGCTGATCAGCCCCCCATCGTTGTCGAACGCGACGCGGCATCCTACAAATTTCAGTTACCGCCGCAAACCAAGGAGGGAACCGTCGCACTCCGGGTTGGAGACGCACGGCGTTCTATTCCAGTTGAACCCAAATTGCGCCCCGCGCTCAAAGACCTCACTGCTAAAGTCCAATTGCCCGACTATCTACAACGCCAAGAACCACGAATAGATGATGTACGCGGCGGAACCGTGAACTTAGTGAAGGGCAGTACTGCTACTTTAGAAGTAACAACTACACGTGAACTGTCAGAAGCAACTTTGAACAATCGCCCCCAAAAAGTGGACGGGGCGCGCGTGACGACCGAACCGATATCGGTAGAGACGACGACAGAAATGCACCTGACATGGCGGGATCGCTTCGGACTCGCCGCACGCGAACCACAAGTGCTACGGTTTGAGGCACTCAATGATGAAGCACCAACGGTCGCTTTAAATAAATTAAAGAACAATCAAGTCGTCATTTCTAATGAAGTAATTGCTTTTGAGATTCAGGCAGCGGACGATTTTGGTGTGAAACGGATCGGCTTAGAATGGGAAGGTATCCGCAATCCGATTCACAATCCCGAACCCACCAGCGGCGAGAAAATAGTATCCGCAGGGACACCGACTGCGGACACCTTGAGCGTCGCTGCCACATTTTCGCCGAAACGTGAGCGTGTGAAACCGCAGAGTCTCCGGTTGCGTGCCTATGCAGAAGACTATCTACCTAACCGTGATCGCATCTATTCATCGCACCTCGTCCTCCATGTGCTTACGCCATCAGAACACTTCAAGTGGTTAGTCGGACAAATGCAACTCTGGACGGGTGCCGCAAAGGATGTCCACGACAAAGAGTTGCAGCTCCATCAAATCAACCGCGAACTACGCGACCTGCCACCAGAAACACTGGACGATCCCGCGCAGCGCAAGAGAATCCAAGAACAAGCTGCCGCAGAACGCGCCAACGCAGCAAGACTTGACAGCCTGGTCGAAACCGGCACAGCGTTGGTTCAAGAAGCAGCAAAGAATGAAGAATTTGATGCAGAACAACTGGAGGCGTGGGGAGATATAATTGAGCAGTTAGATGAAATCGCTGGACAGAGGATGCCTTCTGTCGCAGACCTACTTTCGCGTGCTGCTGAGGCACCGGGGGCACCTGCTGAACCCGCTTCCGCTGGTGAACCTACCGATAGCGAAGCACAGGGAGGTCAAGCAGCGCAAGGGCAGCAAGCGTCTACGGAAGGCGAACCGAACGACTCGGCAAAGGTGGAGAAGTACGGACCTGACAGTATCCTGCCACCTGAAAGTTTGGATGAAATTCCAGAGGATCCGAACAAACCCGGCAAGGGCGTCAGCGTAGACCGCAGCAAACCGCCACAGGGTGGTAAACCCGGTTTTACCCCCGCCAATCCAACACCTACTGTCTCTGACGTTGAGTCAGGATTCAACAAGGGTGAAGATGCAAAGGAAGGACAGGCACCGCAGATCGTTGGGGGTCTCCGTATTCCTACAACCATGCTCAAGGGCAGCGGAAGGGACACTGAAAAGTCAGAAGACGAAGAGACACCGGCACCTCAAGCAGCGGATATCGTCCTCGAAGCCGTCGAAGAACAGCAGGAATTGCTGGATGCTTTTGCTAAATTAGCAGATGAGATGAGCAAGTTGCTCGTTAGCTTTGAAAACAGCACATTTGTGAAGCGATTGAAAGCTGCCTCGCGAAAGCAGATTGATATCGCAGTAGACCTGAACAATCTTGATAGTTTCGGTCTTGACCGCACCGCCGCCCTCAACAATCAATCTGATCGGGAACGTTTGGCGGAACGAGAGACCAACGAGTCTGAAACTGTATCTACTATCATACAAGACATGGTGGCTTATTCCGATCGCCGACCCTCACCGAACTACTTGCGGGTGCTTTCGGAGATGCAAGACGCACTTGCCCCAAATCAGATACAAGACATCGCAAAAACGATTAACAAGAATTTCGTCGGACAATCTACCATTGAGGCGGAATTTTGGGCGGATACCCTGGACCGATGGGCAGAACAACTGGTGGATCCGCGTCCTGATGGCCCACCGCCAGAGGGTGGCATGATGGAATTGCCAAACCTACCACCCGAAATCGTCTTGGAAGTGTTGCGTATCATTGACCGCGAGATCCAGCTGCGGGAGGAGACGCGCGAACTTGAACAGGCGAAAGAAGCAATTACCACCGACGCATACACTGAGCGGAGTATCGATTTGTACGATACACAGATTATGCTCACCGAGGATACCCGCGAAGTCGCAGCCCAAATCAGCCTCTTGCCTACCGCTGAGGAACGTCTCATCCAACAACAACTCGCGAAAGTAACGGCAGCCGCAGACGTTATGGATGAGGTTGAAGACATCCTCGCGGAACCAGATACAGGGCCCAAGGCGATTGCAGCGATAACGGAAGTGATTGAAATTCTGCTCCAAACGTGCCGAATTCCAAATACCCCTCCGATAACAACGGCACCACCAGCCACTGCTGCTGCTTTGAGGCTTATGGGGATTGGAGACGATACCGGCACAGCCTTTATTGAGAATCGTTCACCCAGACAAGCAACTGGCAAAGCAGGACGCGTCTTGCCAGAGGAATTTCGTCAGGGATTAGATGCTTATTTCAACGTTTTAGAAGGAAGGTAGAGATATTCTAATCTCTCGATAAAATAGTGGAGGATTGAATGATAGAGGCAAACAGAGATGCGATCCCGTTTGAACTATTCGCCAGCTTCAAGCGGATAGAGACAGGCAATCCGATCATCGCCCTGCCACCACCGCTCTGGGCAGCGGCAACGCACGCGATCATCGTTGATGGGACGGTACACTATATCTGGTGTAAACGGGATGTTGGCGTTCGTTGGTTGATAATGCACGCCACGGCTCCTATTGACAACCTCACTGACATCACGCAGGACGCGCGGAACCCTATTCTTGAACCCTCAGCAGACGGTTTCGATAACGCAGCCGTTGAGTATCCTTTTCCGTTCCTAAATCCCGCTGATGGCAGATTTTACATGTACTATCGCGGCAAAGGGAAAACGACACCGGAACAGACAGGGTTGCTTGTGAGCGATGGAGACCTCGGCGAGTGGCGGCGCGTCCAGCATACGCCTGTTATTCCAGCTGATACCGAACATGAACGGCACGGCTCAACGCACCCGTCGGTAGCGGTAGAAGGCGATACAGTTCACATCGTTTATACCGGGAAGGCGACACGGTCATTTGGAGAAGGACTCACGATGTGTCACGCCACCGCACCAACGAGCGATCCAGCAGCGGTCACAAAAAATCCTGCCAATCCGATTTTCACAGGGAGTGGGGAAACATGGGATAGCAAATCTGTTCGTGAAACCGAATTGTTCAAAGGGCCGCAGTACTACCATGTTATCTATGGCGGATTCGATGGCGAAGTCTGGCGGATCGGACATGTACGAACTCGCGATTTTCAGACCTTTGAACCGAACCCTTACAACCCTATATTCACACCCTCAGAAGACCCTGATGCTTTTGATTGTGATGGTGTGTTGACAGGTCAAATCTTTGAAGTCGGTGAGACCTACGCCATGCTCTACGCTGGTAAAAAAGGGCAGGAATGGCAGACCGGCTTGGCTATGATTCCAGAGAATTAGGTTCACAGAAAAATCTGATAGATCAAGAGATGTTGAGTCCTTGGCAGCAGGAAGTGTTTACATCTATAAAGGCAGATTTTGAACGTCAATTCCGCAAGTGAGTGGAAGGTAATTGTAAGGAGATTCAGAACAATGAACAAAAAACAGACACTTCTTATCGGGTTTTCCAGTTTTCTGATGTTGTTCAGCATGTTGGAAACCTATGCCCAGGACCCCACGATCCGTTACGGCACAGGTGTACCACCAGCGGTTAGAAGCATCAACGACCGGAGTTTGCGGTATCTCGCTAACACGCAACTCGAGGACGGCAGCTGGCCAAGCGGACAGAACGGCGCAGGAATCACGGGGATTTGTGTCATGGCATTTATGGCGAGTGGCGAGGACCCGGATTACGGTCCCTATGCCACGCATATCCGTAAAGCCTTGCGCAATATGATTATTAATCAGAATCCCAAAACCGGGTACATGACAGGTTACGGTCACGGGTCAATGTACCACCACGGTTTTGCAATGTTAGCACTATCTGAAGCGTATGGTGCAGTAAATGAAGAACTCCTCTGGAAAGGGAGTGAAACCCCTGCTAATCGGCGACGCACCATCGGCGAGGCTCTGGAACTCGCGGTGCGGTGTGCATTGACTGCACAAGAGAAGAATCCTTGGGGGGCTTGGCGGTACTCGCCAGGATCCCAAGATGCCGACACAACCGTGGCTGGCACCGTGTTGATGGGCATACTCGGCGCGCGAAACGCCGGTATTGAGGTACCTAACGAAGCGATTGATAAGGCATTAACTTTTTTTCAGACCTGCACGATGCGAGGCGGCGGTGTCTCTTACCAACCGATGAGCAGCCACGGCGACAGCGTCACTCGGACAGCGATCGCAACACTCGTTTACGCAATCGGAAAAAGGAAGGATACCCCAGAATACAAATCCACCTCCGAGTTCATTAAACGCAGAATGGATCAAAATACACGCAGCGGGTACGCCTTCTATAATCTCTACTACATGGCACAGGCACTCTTCCAAAGCGATCTTAAAGCATGGCAAGTTTGGAATCAACGGATCATTGAGAAGCTTCAAGGGATGCAGCAAGAAGACGGCAGCTTCACGAGCAGCTACGGCAGTGCATACGCAACCGGAATGGCTGTTCTCACTTTGGCATTAAATTACCGCCTATTACCAATCTACGAGAGATAGGGAAAAGGAGAAAAGCAATGCAGTGGAATCGAAAAAAGATACTTGTCGCAATCGTAGCACTGGCGATATTGTGGCTTCCGTTCACACACGCTGAAGAAACAGAAACCGTATTGCATTGGAAAAATGGTGATACGCTTCCGGGTCAACTATTAGAAAGCAAATCGGGGAAAATCCATTGGTCATCACCACACTTTTCCGATGATTTGATTGTTGATATCAATGTATTGGATTCAATCGTTTTCCCGAAACAGGAGTCCTCGCCTGTTACTGGGCGCGGAGTGTCAGTAACAGAGGCTTTTCGCGTCGGCACGGTATCGGGCGACATCTGGATGGCAAATATCATCGGCTCAGATGACAACACACTCCTCTTTTCCAGCAAGCGGCACGGCGAGTTTCGAGTGAATCGGGAGATGATTTATACACTTGAGAGCCGAGAACATTCCAATCTTCTTTTTGACGGTTCCCAACTATCAGCTTGGAAACTCCCTGAACAAGATAATGGCAACGGAGGCAACGGAGTAGTTCTGTTCCCACAAGAACAAGAGGCTCAACCGAGTTGGCATTCAGATCGCGGCGGTCGCCCACAGACCAAGATCGCCAAGGCAAACATCTTCCACGCTTTCGACTGGCCCAAACGTTTTGAGATTGATCTGGAGTTGGCATCTAACGCACGCCCCCCCAGCTTTGTTTTCGCACTCGGCAAAAACCTCTACGAGACAGTCCGCTTGGAAACCTGGGTCAACGAACTTGTCGTCGTCCAAGGCACACTCTTTGAACCTGTGTTGACGATTCAGCCCGATCGTCGAAACTTCCGCTTGCGGATCACCTATCACGAAAATACAGATGGCGAAAACGCGGGTGTCCTGAAGGTGCTTGATTTGAATGGCAATGTGCTGTTGAAATTAGATGGTGTCAAACCGACTGTCGAGGCATCTGGAATCTACATTTATAACCGCGGACAGGACCTAACTGTCCGGAGGTTAAGGGCCTACCGGCAACCGACCGAGATGACGAACCGGCAAATCGGTGCTTCCAAACCGCGCGTCTACATGATGAGTGGAGAGATCGTTCCCGGTAGACTATTTGTTGACAAAGACCGAAGTTACGTTCTTGATACAGATGGAACGCAACGCGATATTGATTTGCAGCAGATTGATCGCGTCGTTCAACCCGGTATCACGTTGAAAACAACCGCTCAACCTACGACCTTGACATATATTGACGGAACTGTGCTGCGTGGGCAAATCACACAATTGAATTCTGATAACCTGCAACTACAGACCGCATTCGTGGACGAACCAATAACATCCTCACTTGCTGGTGCTTCACTGCTTAAGTTTGAGTCAACGACCAAAACGCACGCACCCGTTGAAGATTACGACAAACTGTTTTATGAGTCCGGGAGTCTCCGGGGTCATATTTCATTTCACAGTAAAAATGTCGCCAGTCTTCGATGGAAGCCGGTGGGAGCATCCGAATTCGTGCGGTTGGCGAACGCCCGAGGCACGCGTGTAGAGAGGACCTTGCAACGCGTATCAAAGCAGAAACCTTTTGATACGGCGCAGTTTCCGCATCTGTTACACCTGAAGAACGGAGAAGTCATTCCCTGTCAAGTTTTGTCCTACGATGAAGCGAGCATCGGTTTTCAATCGCCGTTTATCAGTGTACAGCACATAGATTCGGGACATGTGAAAGGTATTGAGTTCTCTGGGAAAAAAACACGGACGAGAACAGAAAACCGAAACCCTATTACGATCACAGGTGGGAAAGGTAAACATCGCGTTATATTGGAAGATGGTCGAATTTTGAATGCTGTAACGCGTAGAGCTAAAGATGGTAACGTCGAAATAATCATACTTTCGGATAAAAAAGAGGAGCAACCGAAGTGGGTTAAGGTTGAAGGGGACTTTGCTATAAACGATGCCGTCGCTCTTAAACGTGGGGTTGAACTCATCTTTGATCCGCTTGAAACAAGAAGTCGGAAACTTGATGCGAAATTGGAACGGGCGTTAACCGTGCCGCGTTTTAACCGCGACGATCCACCGAACCACATTCTTGTCGCAAGTAACGGTGATTTGAAGCGAGGGAAACTCTTAGGCATCAGCAGACAAACAATTCAATTCGATTCAAAGTTGCGGAAGTTCTCCCTTCCAATAGACCGTGTCGCACGAGTCGTTGAGGTCAGCACTGACAGCAAGCAGCAGTCAGCAGTCAGCAATCAGAATGGACAAAACCCTCTTCCTCTGACGGTTTCCGACAACCGACAACCGACAGCCATTCAGTCTGAGATACGTGTTACGTTGACTGACAACCCAATTTTAATTTTTGAACCGCTTGAAGTCAAAGAGGGTAAATTATTGGGACGCTCGTCAATCTACGACAAAGTATCGGTGCCTGTAGATAGCATCCAATATCTCCATTTTGGTGAAAAGGCAAAATCATTCAAGTCCGTCTATGAAGAATGGGTCGTCCATCCAGCGAAAGAACCAGCGTACGAAGACAAGCCTTCACCAAGCCAGAACGCAAGAACCAGAGACCGGTGACACCTCTTAGGAGAAGTAAAATGCGGCGAAACCTAAAAAAGATACTGATCACGGTCTTAGTCGTATGGGTCTTAGGGTTGCCAACCGTACAGGCTGAGGAAGCGCATATGTTGTTACGCTGGAAAAATGGCGGCAACCTTCCGGGTCAGCTACAGGAAAGCAGCGCAGGAACAATCCGTTGGGCATCGCCATACTTTTTGGACGATCTGGTGGTTGATATCGATGTATTGAATTCAGTGGTTTTCCCGAAAACGCCTAACCCTGCAACGGAAACCTTTCGCGTCAGAACCGTATCCGGCGATGTCTGGATAGCAGACCTCATCGGTTCCGATGACAATACCTTCCTCTTTTCCAGCAAGCGGCACGGTCAATTTCGAGTAAAGCGTGCGGCAGTTCGCAGCCTTGAACATCGAAACCACTCTAACCTTCTTTTTGACGGCTCCCAACTGACGAATTGGAAATCACCCACGACGAAGAAAGATATAGATGATCTTATACCTCTGGTTTTACATGAATCAAGTTATAATTGGCATCAGGATAATTGGCATCAGGATAATGAAGGTCATCCACGGACAAGTCGCAATAGAGCAAAACTCTTCCACGCGTTCAAGTGGCCCAAGCACTTTGAGATTGACTTAGCATTGGCATTTACCGGACATCCTCCGAATTTTACTTTTGCATTCGGCAAGGACCTATATCAGGCACTACGGTTGGAAGTCTGGAGCGACAAACTCGTCGCTGTTCAAGGCACACTGCTTCAACCTGTGTTAACAATTCAGCCAGAACAACACGAACTCCATTTGCGACTTACTTATGACGAAAGTGTTGGCGTGCTAAGGGTGTTTGATTTCACCGGCAATTTGCTGCTGGAACTGGAGGGAGTCAAACCGACGGTCAAAGAATCAGGTGTCTATATTCAGAATCGAGGCAAAGGTCTGACAGTGCGAGCATTAAAGGTGTATCGTCAACCGACTGCCGAGCCAACATCGCAGCAAGTAGATTTTTCCAAACCACGCGTTTATATGATGAATGGGCAAATAGTTCAAGGCGAACTATTTGTTCAGAAAGACAACACCTACGTGCTTGATACAGATGGAACGCGGCAAGATATAGATCCACAGCAGGTTAGCCGTATCGTTCAACCAGGGATCCCATCAGCAGCACTGGATCAATCTGTTACTTTAAAATATCCCGATGAGGTTGTTTTGCGCGGCAAGGTTACAGAAATAAACTCAGAGCGTGTGATCCTCCAGACGGCTTTCGCTGACGATCCAGTAACGTGTTCGCTCGCGGGTGCATCACGACTTCATTTTGATACAAAGCACGAAACCAACGGGACGATTCAAAACACGGACATGTTGTTTCATGCCACGGGAAATCTACGCGGACGCGTCTTATTTACTGAAAACCGAGGTATATTGTCCACACAATGGGAATCCCTCGGAGCATTGAAACCCGTGCGGTTAGCGAACAACCGTGCAGCTCATATCAGACGCTTTCTACAACCTACATCGAAAGCATCCGGACACTTTGACACTGCACAATTCCCTCACGCTTTACATCTGCAGACCGGAGAGACCTTTCCGTGTCAGATCACAGATTATGATGGAAAGACCATCAGTTTTCAATCGTCGTTTATCAGTGCTCAGCACTTGGATTCGGCAACGATAAAAGCCTTCGAGTTCTCCGATAGAACATCGGTGCCAAGCATCGACAACATACACACGACAAACCGCAGGCATTCCATTACACTCACTTTGACAGAAGGCGAAAACCTACCCCAAAATCACAAAATCAAAGTATTTGAAATTTCAAAAGACGGTAAAAAGAAAGCAATCACAGGTGATTTTAACCTAATAAAGTCGAAAGATGGCGCGATGCTATTGATAAGAAATAACAAAGGACCTGGAAAGGCCCCAAACCCAGATTGGATGGAACTTCCAAACCCAGATTGGATGGAACTTCCAAACCCAGATTGGATGGAATTCCCCACTGCACTCCATAAACCCAAAACTAACAAGTTAGACAAGGAATTGGAACGCGCCTTAACCGTGCCGCGTTTCAACCGCGATCATCCCCCGAACCACATCCTCGTGGCGAATACGGATGATATGATGCGCGGTAAATTCTTAGGTCTCAACGGGCAGATGCTTCAGTTTGATTCAAAATTGCGCAAGTTTTCTGTCCCGATAGACCGCGTGGCACGGATCGTTGATGTTAGCGATAACACTCTTCAGTCTTCAGCACTTGGAAAAGATGAATCTGATAAACAAGAACCTCTTTTACTCAAAGCCGAAAGCCGAAAGTTTCCGAAAGCCATTCAATCTGAGGTTCGCGTCACATTGACCGACGGTTCAATGCTAATTTTCGAGCCGCTTGAAGTTCAAGAGGGTAAACTGATAGGACGTTCATCCATCTACGGAGAAGTATCCGTACCCCTGAGCAGCATCGAATACCTGTACCTTGGAGAGAAAGCGAAGTCCTTCAAGGCTGCCTTTGAAAAATGGAACATCCGTCCAGCAAAAGAACCCGCGTACGGGGACAATCCGTAGAGCGTTATCAGTCATCATCACCTAATCTTCGGGCAGGAGGTTTCCCAAAACAGATTAAATCTATGTCATGGAAACTCCGTAAGCACAAACTCAAAACAGGTGAACGTGTCCGTCAAAATCCGATCCGAGAAACAGCATGGAAACATGACCGTTTGAAAGTGCCGAAACTTGGCGAAGTCAAGATATACATGCACCGCCCGCTTCAAGGCGACCCGAAAGAAGTCACGCTTGTTAAAAAAGCAAGGGGTTGGTATGCTCATATTTCTTGTGAACTCCCTGATACACCGAAAATTGAACCGACTCAAGCGATAGCTGTTGATATGGGAACGACGCATTATCTAACGACTTCTGAAGGCGAAAAAGAAGACAACCCGCGTTGGTATCGTCAAGCAGAAGGACTGCTCCGAAAACACTCCAAAGACCTTTCCCGAAAGAAAAAAGGGAGCAACCGAAGGAAAAAACAGCAACATAAACTCGCATTGCACCATGAACGAACAACAAACAAACGTAAAGACTTTATCGGCAAACTTGTTTACAAACTCTACCACCATGAGAAAAATAATGTTTTAGTGGCAGAGGATTTAAGCGTATCTAATATGGTAAAGAACAAACACCTCAGCAAGAGTATCAGCGACGCGTCTTGGTCAACCTTCTTTCAGTGGTCTGGAAACATAGCCGAAAGAGACGGTTTCCACTTCCACCAAGTTGATCCTAAGAACACTTCGCAAACTTGCTCAAGTTGTGGTCAGAAGTCGCCAAAGAAACTATCGTTGGCGCTCCGAACTTTTAACTGTTAGGCTTGTGGCACATCTTTAGACCGAGACCACAACGCTGCGATAAACATACTTTTAAAGGCTGCTGCAGCCTTTCGTGGAGAGCGGTGGGTTACCCCCTCTATGAAACGAGAAACAAGAACGAAGCACGAGACACGGGCTTTAAGCATGCAGAGCAGTTAATGCTGTTTGATGCTGTTACAAGCCCAAGTCTTTAGGCTTGGGTAGTTGACCATAAGAGACGGTTGAATCCAGAGGATAGATCGGATGCCTTAGCTTCTGGTAGTTATAATTGAAAAGGTTTGGACTGTGGACCCCTGGGGTATCCACTTCCAAAATCTGGTGTGCAATGGGTGTGTAATCCGCTCGGAAATGCACAGCGGATTTAAGGGCAATAAGTTTGCGCGTCTGCGGTTCAATTCCAACACTCCGAAGCACCTCGGCATCGTAAGGTTGAATCCGCCTCTCCGTCAAGATAACCTCAACGCCGCCGACTTGAATGACAGCCGTCCTACCCATGTTCCCGGTAGTGCCACGTCCCATCGGACCTTTGAGAACAAATCTGCCGTCAGAGAGCTCTTTGACGTACCCTGTGAGTGCAATAGGTGCACCGTGTTGTGTATCCGTTTTCCCACCGACATTCAATTGAACGCTGTTCCCGACACCTGCAGCGACTGCTTGAGCAACCGACTCGGGATCCGCGATGACCGCGATGACCGCATCTTCAACGTCTGCTTCTATGAATTTCTGCAGAATCGTTGTGCCGTCACAGGGACCACCACCACCAGGATTATCCGCGCCATCGGCGAGCACAATCGGTTTACCATCCGTCTGATTGGCGATCTCAATTGCGGATTCGACGGTGTGTAAGTCAAAGGTGAACTGTGTACGCATCTCCCAGATATCGGACGCAAACTGATCAGCATAGACCTCCGCGAGTGCCATATCACCGTTGGTGGTAACGAGTATTGAAACGCCTGCATCCGTTATATCAGCGAACGGGAAGCCCATAGAGAGGGTAACTGTCACAACGCCTCGCTCGGTTTCAAGCGCGTGAAGCGTCTTGACTGCCTCTATCATGGGGGCTTTCATTGTACATTGTGCGGGGGGCGCGGTCAGTAAAGGGAGTTGGCGGTATGCCATCGTCGGTTGAATCTTTCCCTCATTTATACCAAAGAGCAGCTGCCCGGCTTCAAACCCGCGTTCGTAGCAATCTACGTGCGGATAAGTATCAAACCCGATGATCACATCGGAGTAGTGTGCCATTTTGGCGGTAATATTCGCGTGTAGATCAAGCGTCGTGACAATCCATGTTGCCCCCACCGTTTCACGCACTGCCTGAATTAAGTCGCCTTCGGCATCCTCAAGTTCATCTGTCACCATCGCGCCGTGTAAATCGAGGAGCACCCCGTCGAGCTCTCCAGCGTTCCGCAAAAGCGTGAGAAACTCTGTCTTAAGCGTCTGATAAGAAGCATGTTCTACCGTGCCAGATGGTGTCGCAAACGCCCACAGCAGTGGGATCGGTTGTAAGTTGAGTTGTTCCGCGACATCAAGGAAACCGCCGGTAATTGTTCGGGTACCTCGGAATGCGGCGATAATCTCGTCCCCGCGGTGGTAACTCCCTTTTTTGAAGTTATCAAGGGTTGTCACGACTGGTGAAAATGTATTAGTTTCGTGTCCGATACAGCCGACTGCAATGCGCATGGACTCACCTCTTTACGCTTAGATGCGCTGTGAATTTAAAACAAATATACCACATCTTTGTGGGTGTGACAAGCAGAAATTCTTGACGACTGATGGCTGAGCACTCTCACCGCAGGCAAACTGATAACTAACTATCAGATTTTTGTTAATCAAAAAGCCGAGATTTGATAGAATGGTTATAGAAGTTCTTAGCTGCCAGATTTCAAGGTTACCAACATCAATACAATCATAGGAGAAATCGTTATGGAATATACCCATCTCGGTCGGATAGGACTACGGGTGAGCCGTCTCTGTCTCGGCACCGTCAATTTCGGTAGACATGCGTCGGAAGAGGATTCGTTTTCAATACTGAGTCAGGCACTACAAGCTGGAATCAACTTTTTCGATTCGGACATTACAGCACCGATTATTGGACCGCGGGCGGTCAAACAGTTTGAGGATAATTTGTCTGTCTTGGAATTGGATGATGAAGTCCTCGCAAAACCCAATGAGATTTGGACGGGACCTGGTGGTGAAGCACCAGAAGCATACGCGTGGTAGCAGACAGCGGTGCGTTGAATTTCACGCCTCCAAGCCCGCTGAGAATTCCCGTAGTTTCCGCTCGAGTGCACCTGATTCTCGATTTTTGATGTTCCGTTCAACCCTGACTGATGCCATCCGCGCATTCAACATTGATTCACTACCTGTCTAAACTGAACTCGTGTTTAACAATAACCCTACAAAACCCGCGAAAAGGAGCAAAGATGGAAAAACGTCCAAATATCCTCTGGTACTGTACAGACCAACAACGTTTCGACACTATCGGAGCGTTAGGAAATCCGCATATCCACACACCGAGACTCGACGAATTTGTACAGCAATCGGTCACATTCACCCACGCCTATTGTCAATCTCCCATCTGTACGCCTTCCCGCGCGAGTTTCATGACCGGTATGTATCCGTCAGCCGTGAGCGTTACTGGAAACGGCAACTCCGTGTTTCCTGAACACTACGAAGACCGATTGATTACGCACACACTCGCACAAGACGGTTACGACTGTGGATTGATTGGTAAACTCCATCTCGCAAGTGCTTATGAAGCACAAGAAAACCGCGTCAACGACGGCTACCGCTACTTCCAATATAGCCATGACCACGGAAAGCCAAATGCGTTGGGGCACGAATACGCAGACTGGCAACGCGCACAAGGTGTTGATCCTGCAGCGTTGATAGCTGGAAAGGCTATCTCCCAAAAGTATCCAAATAGAGCCGGACGCGTGCATGCCCCCACACCCGATCGCGATAACATCCCACCAGAACTCCACCAGACCTACTGGTGCACCGAAAAAACAGTTGAATTTATTGAGAAAAATCGGCGAGAAAATCAGCCGTGGATGCTGAGCATCAACCCGTTTGACCCGCACCCACCGTTTGATGCGCCTTGGGAGTATTACCGTCGATATGACCCAGAAACACTGCCCGGACCCCACTTTCAGGAGAGCGATATTGACTTTCAGTCAAAATTGACAGACGCTGGCATTGATTTCCAATCTAAGGCGAAACCACCCGCCGAATGGGACGATAAGCGGATGCAAGCGTCTTATTATGCTATGATTGAACAACTTGATCACGAATTTGGACGCACACTTGATTACCTTGATGCCCAAGGCCTTCGGGACGATACTATCATCATCTTCACATCCGACCATGGAGAGGCACTCGGGGACCACGGACTGGTATACAAAGGGTGCCGTTTTTACGAAGGATCGGTGCGGGTACCGCTTATCATTTCATGGCAAAACCATTTCTTGCAGGATGTCCAAAGTGATGCACTTGTTGAACTGCTCGATATTGTCCCTACGTTGTACGATGTCTTGGATGTAGATATACCATACTATGTGCAGGGCAAATCCCTCGCGCCACTTCTACGCGGGGACACACCTACCAGCGAGCACCGCGAGGCGGTGCGTTGTGAATTTTTCGACGCAATCTCAATGCCTGACCAGACCCACGCCACGATGTACCGAAATCGACGCTGGAAACTTGTCGTCTACCATCAAAAAGGGATTTGCGAATTGTACGACCTCGATAACGACCCCTGGGAACACAACGACCTTTCCGAGCATGCAGATTACCAAACTGTCAAGTGGGAATTGATGCAAAAGAGCTTCGATGCCGCTGTCTATGCACACCCGCAGATGATACCTCGAACCGCTTCGCATTAGTAGGGGGTTTTGCTATAGATGCGCCTCAGAACAATCCTAATCGGTTTGGCACTCGTTATCGTCCAAACAGCGATCACCCCGTATAACGACTACTACCTCCAAGGGACAGATATTTCTGGGAACCATTTCCCTTTAGGGGCAGTCTTTACGCTGATTGTTCTGACTGTGCTTGTCAATCCGCTTTTAAAGAATATATTTCCTCGGGCGGTGCTGAGTCCGGCGGAGTTGATGGTAATATGGGTGATGATGGGTGTCAGTTCAGCGATTCCATCGAAAGGGATGATTGGGTACCTGCTCCCGTATCTGGCAGCACCCGTCTATTTTGCGACACCTGAAAACGAATGGGCAGAAACGCTTCACCCACATTTCCCCGAATGGCTCATTGTGTGGGATACACAGGCTGTTACCGATTTCTATGAAGGGGAATCACTTGTTCCATGGGGGCTCTGGGTAAAACCGCTTCTCGTCTGGACAGTTTTTATCATCCTCCTCTACTGTCTGACTATCTGTGTATCAATTGTGGTTCGGAAACAGTGGGTGGAACGCGAAAGGTTCATATTTCCGCTCGTTACCATACCCGTAGAGATGGTTCAGCAGGCATCAACGCATCGTCCCCTGGATGGCTTTTTCAGAAATCCACTTGTATGGGTAGGTTTTGCGATCGCCGCCGCGTTCCATCTGCTCAACGGATTGCATGAGTATGTTCCCGCATTACCGACCATTCCGAATCGGTACGATCTATATACCCCATTCACAGAACGTCCATGGATCGTGATGGGTTGGTGGCCCCAATTCCGATTTTTTCTCTATTTTTCGGTTATCGGTATAACCTATTTTCTCGCCATGGAAGTATCGTTTAGCTGCTGGTTCTTCTTTCTATTCTTCAAACTCCAGTACATCATCATTAATGCTTTTGCTATCCCCATCAGTCCGTGGATCTCAGCGAGAGGACAGACGATGGCTGCCTATGTCGTCATGGTCCTCGCCTTTCTACTTAACAGTCGTGTGCATATAAAAGACCTCCTGAAGCGAACATTTCTGGAATCGGCTACCTCTACAACGATTGATGATTCAGATGAGGCACTGCCGTATAGATGGGCAGTTCTGGGAACGATTTTCAGTTTCATCTTACTCGCAGGACTTTGTGTCTACGCCGGAATGTCTTTGTGGGTCGCTTGTAGTATTATCGCACTTTTTCTAATTGCTTCTACTGCGCTGACATGGATGGTGGTTAACGGCGGAATGCTACTGATCCAAGCACCGATGTACCCCGTGGAGTACTTTGAAATTATTGCCGGTTCAAGGATCATAGACGCAAGCAGCCTATCCCTCTTAGGGTTTCAGCGGGTGATGATGCGCGACTGGGGTGGTATCTTGATGCCGAGCGTTTTGCACGGGTTAAAAGCGGCGGACCCCGTTCGATTAAACCGGAGAAGTATACTCGGTGCGATGGCACTTGCGATTGTTGTCGCCATCGGTGTCTCCTACGCTGCATCACTGCCCTTGATTTATGAAAAAGGCGGCTTGAATCTGCAAAGGGGTCCCTTCATCGGTTCCCCAAGATACTTCAATCACATGGTTTCCCTGATTCAGTATCCGAAAGACATGAAATTAGACGAGGCATATAGCATGCTTTTGGGGACCGGCATCACCGGCTTCCTACTGATTATGCAGCGTCAGTTTATGTGGTGGCAACTGCACCCGATTGGATATGTAATGGGTGCGGTTTATTCATCTTATTTCCTCTGGTCGTGTATGTGTGTGGGTTGGTTCTTGAAGTATTTGGCACTAAAATCAGGCGGCATCGGATACTATCGCAGATTCCGACCACTCTTTATGGGATTGATTATCGGTGAATTTGGGATTGTCGGATTATGGATGGTGATCGGGATATTTACCGGTGTAAATTATCAAGGCGCATTACCCGGGTGATATTTAGGGATCAATTTTCCAAAGAAGCACGGAGCCATCATCACTGCCGCTAACAAGGGTCTTCCCATCCGAACTGAATGCGATGCTTCTGACCCAATTACCATGACCGGTCAGTGTTTTCTTATGTTGACCTGTGTGCGGATCCCATAAGCGGATGTCGCTGTCTACGCTGCCGCTTGCGAGCGTTTTCCCGTCCGGGCTGAACGCCAGACTGAACACCCAATCTGTATGCCCAACGAGTATCATTTTACTTTTCTCTGTCCGTATATCCCATAAGTGGATAATGTTATCGCCACCACCACTTGCGAGCGTTTTCCCATCTGGACTGAAAGTAACGCTCTTGACACCCTCGAATTCATGGGTATGTCCGACAAGCGTCATCTGAGTTTCGCCAGTATCAACATTCCATAATCGGACCGTATTGTCATCACTGCTGCTTGCGAGCGTTCTGCCATCCGGACTAAAGGCAACGCTATAGACTCTCTGTGTATGTCCATTGAGCGTTTTTTTATGTGCCCCCGTCTGCATATCCCACAGACGAATAGTCGTGTCCTCACTGCCACTCGCGAGTATATCTCCGTCTGGACTGAGTGCCATGCTATGCATACCCCACGTATGCCCGGTAAGCAGCATTTTTTCTGCTCCGGTCCGTGCATCCTGTAGACGGATGTCTATGCCACCCGCACAAGCGAGCGTTTTCCCATCCAGGCTGAACACCAGACATGATGCCTCGTAATTGGGTCCTTTGAATGTTTTCAAGTGCAATCCTGTGTTCGCATCCCAGAATCGAATAACACCACCGCCATACCCACTTGCGACAAATTTTCCGTCGGGAGTGAACGCCACGCTACTGAGACCCTCTGTGTGTCCAGTAACTGCGTGTTTTTGATCGCCTGTGCGGACATCCCAGAAACGGATGGTGCCATCGCCGCTTCCGCTACTTGCGAGGGTTTGCCCATCGGGACTGAAGGCTAACCCCTCAATCTCCCCTGTGTGTTCAGTGAGTGTCCGCTTGTGTTCACCTGTGTCGACATCCCAGAGACGGACCGTTTCGTCTAAATATGATGAACTTGCGAGCGTTTTGCTGTCTGGACTAAACACGACCCTTTGAACGTCCTCCGAATGGCCAGTGAGTGTTTGATTAAGTGTACCTGTGTTTAAATCTGAGAGGTAGATGTTACCACCGCGACTGCCAATAGCAACTGTTTCTCCATCAGGGTTGAAGGCTACGCTAAATACATTATCTGTCATCTGCACGGTGAATGTTTTCTTGGGTTTACCCGTAATTATATCCGATATACAGATGTCGCCCCGCCAAGTTACACTCACAATTGTGTTTCCATCCGGACTGAATGATATATTACTGATATGTTCTGGGAGTCCTGTAAGCGCGCCTTTCTGTTCTCCGGTGATGGTATCCCAAAATCGGATAGTACCACCACTTCCACTGGCAAGTGTTTGCCCATCGGGGCTGAACACCAAGTTTGAGACCGATTTCGTACTCCCGGTGAGCACTTTTTGGGCACCTGTGCTTCTATGCCACAGTAGAATAGTACCATCGTTGCCGCCACTCGCAAGGAGGTGTCCATCCGGACTGAAGGCAAGGCACTTGACTGCACTCGTATGTGCTGTAAGAAGTGCGACCTCTTGATATGTTGTTGTATCGTAGATCCAAATACCGATACCCGTCGCAACAACGAGAAGTGCCCCATCGGAAGAATACTGAATTTCATATATCTTACCTTTGCCGAGGCGGGCTTTAGCGTCCTCTGGTAGATGCCATTGCATGGATGCTTGTGCTGTATTATTTTGCATAGACTCAGTTCCCGTTGGTAGACCTTTATTGCTGTTTCTACCGGAGAGAGCATCGCTGCCAACTCGGTTTTGCACATCAGGTTTTGATACGATATTATGGATAACAGGTGTGTCAACAATTTCAATAGTGGCTTCTGATTGGGCATCGAAACTATAGAGCGGTTGAGAACGCGCCATGAATTGATTGCTTGCCCCCATCAACAAAATGATCAAAATAACAGATGAACCCAGAGCCGCTAACGGCAGAAATGGCTTACCTCCTGAAGAGGATGTCTGCTTGATTGCATCAATGTTACGCATGACGTTTTCGATGAGATTTGGACTTAACGGGATGCTACCCAAGGTCTCTTGGATTATCGGTTCTTCGTTCTTTAATCGTTTTCTCGCACGTTGAAGCCGACTTCTCACCGTGTTTGAGGACACCCCCAGAAACTTGCTAATTTCTTCACAAGTCATTTCTCCAAGGTAGTAAAGTACCATCACCGTCCGCTCACTTTCAGGCAGTTTTGCCATGAGCCCTTGCACGATTTGACGGCGATGCTCAACGGCTGTCCCTTCACGTTGTTCGCGGTCATAGTTCGAGTAAGCGGTTTCTTCAAGTGTTTCTTCACTAATAGTTTCCAGTGATTGCGTCCGCAGTTGCCGCTTTCGGAACCATGATCTGCAAAGCCGATCTGTGATCACATAAAGCCACCCAGCAAACTGACTCGGATTCTTCAACGAAGCGAGTTTTTTGTGGGCTTGCAGGAAAGTGTCTTGGGTGATTTCCTCAGCGATATGGAAATCTCCAATTTTCCGCCATGCTAAAGCGTGGACGCTTTTTTGGTATTTTTTAACCAAAATACCAAAGGCATGCTCGTCGCCTGATAATATGCTGTGAATCAGTTCAAGGTCGTCTTTTTCCATAAGAGATCTCCCCTAACCAATATTGTCTGTCTGCGTAAGTGCTAACCAATTTAGGCTTACAATTGTTAGTGACGCAATTTTACAGGGGATATGTTGCATAGTTGTCATAATTGAAAAAAAATCTGAATTTTTGATCAGAAATTTCCAAAATTTGCTTCCGCTATATTGCCAACACTTGCAACCCATATTTATGAACTATCTCACTATGAACTCTGGGAAGTTTAGGATATACCGATCAATCCTGCGTCGGTTTCAATCTGGACGTAGTTCCACTGTTTGTATCCCTTTAGCGTCATCGCTTTCACATCAGTGATTTTCACGACTGTTCTCCTTTGTCCATCGGTTGAGAAATTCAATAGATATTGCATCTGCTAAGCATTCATGATAACATGTCTTTTGAGATTCTGCAACAACGACGGAAGGAGATTAGCCAATGACAAACCAAGAAATCAAGACCGCTTATGCGCGTGAGGGGTATGTGGTGGTCAAAGACATTATTGATAACCGAGATTTAGATCCCATCCGTGACTTCATCAAAGCAAAAGTTGATACCTATAGCCGCGAGTTGTATAGCGAAGGCAAACTATCATCACGCTATGAGGACGAATCTTTTGAAAGACGGTATGCTGCGATCTGCGAAGAGTTGGACATACTGCCTCGTAACTGGGCTTTTGGCATGTTTGGGCGCGAATTTTATGATCTCTATAACCTCCCCGGTGTTCTCAATGTGCTTTGCCTTCTCTTGGGTCCTGAAGTCTCGAATATCGGTACGCCAGCGTTACGGACGAAACTCCCCAGAAGCGTGATTACCTCGTTCCCGTGGCACCAAGATAGCCAATACCTCGACCAGTCAACCATAGGAAAGAAGGAGAAGCACACCGAAAGTCTCCACATGGTTACGGTGTGGGTGCCGCTTGTTGAAGCGACGGTCGAAAATGGATGTTGCTGGGTTATCCCGGGCAGTCACCGTTGGGGCTTATTAGACGGCGCGCGAGGCGCGGATTCAAACGTCCGAATGGAGGAAGACGTCGAAGCGCGTGGTACGCCCGTGCCTATTCCGCTTGAACCCGGTGGTGCTTTGTTTATGTCGAATCTCTGCGTACATACCAGCAAAGTGAACACGACACGAAAATCCCGCTGGAGCATCGACTTCCGCTATTTCCCTACACCCGATCGCGCTGATTTGACTGTCGAGCAGCGTGAAGCCGCCGAATTCGTGCAAGACAAGGCACTCGCAGGTGGTAGAGTGCCTCTTGTCGTACTTACTGAAGGGCATAAACCGACTTGGGAAGAGTGGGAGACACAGGTATCGGATATAGTTAATAGTTAATAGTTATAAGTTTTTAGTTAAGAGGGTTCTGATTCACTCGCATATCTTTGCTACCGCTGTTGTTTCATTTGGGTAACAACAATTACAAAAAATGATAAAGCATCAGAAACCAGACTTATAACTTATAACCAACAACTAATGACTAAAAATAGGCATGTATGCCCATTCCTACGTAAACGCCAGCGAGACCTTTAGATTCGGAGTCGGTTTTTTCCCTCCCAAATCCTTGACCGACCTCCACGTTCAAACCGAGTGGAATTCCGCCGAGTGAAAACACAAGTTCGCCGCCAAAGGCGATTCCACCACCTAATGTCGTGGTAGTGTAGTCTCTCGTTTTTTCGTGCTGCGTGGTAATTTCGGACTTCGGGATAATGGCATCCATCCTTCTTTCGTACCGCCAAGCACCTTCTAAGGTAAAATAGAGTCGAGATAGGTTCCATCTGCCTTGGTGTTCAAATATGGCATACGAAACGCCAGCACCTAACATGTGGTCGCTATTCTGATCACTGAGAATAAAACGTCCGACGGTTTGAAGATACACGGGTGCAAGTCCAGTATAGCGAAAACTGACCCCACCAAATTCAGGTGTCGCGCCTTGAAGTCCGATACCAAAATCTCTGGTGAGATTCGATTCTTGTGCCTGAACTGAAAAACTGAGGGTTATCCCTACGAAAATACAGATCAGACAAAACAGTATGCGTTTCATTGTTTTCTCCTTCTTGTTTATTGGGCGACCAATAGTGTCACCCGATGCGGATCAGTGGAGGACGGATAATATATGAGGAGGTCTTGCTTGTTATCCGCGTTGAGGGCCACCAACCGAGCGTTTCGCTCGTCGTTAGGCATAGCGACTGCCACCTTTTGAGGTTTCCGCGCGAACAATTCTGGTCCCGGTACGCCAAGAAAGACGTGCAGCTCTTCCCAGTGCTTTCCAACCAGCAGGTCTGAGCGTCCGTCAGCGTTCACATCGCCAAGCAGTACCACTGGAAAGAAGACCCTATCTTTCTCAAAGATATCTAAGTCCGGCCTGATTTTACGCATAGTCGTGGGTTTGTCGGGGTGCCTGTCGTTTTCCATGCGATAGCACTCGAGATCTATTGCGATAGACTTGCCGATCATTGCCCGGCTCATCCCAACAAGTCCAGTCTTTACATCTTTGAACAGAATGTCAATATTACCATCACCATCGAGATCTTCCAACCACTGGGAGGAGTAGCCCCAAGGCTGCAATCCGCCAGCGGTCCCGCGCGGTCGGATTGTCATGCTAACATCCCGCGCGAACACGATCCCGTTGGGTGTTGGCGTGCCGAAATGCACCTCGTACAGGCTGCGTTGTTTCCCAAGGCTCCTTCCCTCTAACGAATGGATTACCAAATCAGCAACAGTGTCGCCGTTTAGATCTTGGAACGTATGCAGCACTCTCCGCTTGGTGTTCTTTCTGAAGCCGAAGATGAGCGAGAACATATTCTCGCCGCTGAAGTCAAAAGCAATCGAGTAGGCACCGTCAGTGTCGAATGGGATGTCAACAGTGAAAGTCTCTACCACCGTGGAAAACATTCCATGAGCATCTTGGCGATAAACGTCAAAATGGTCCGCGTTCCAGAATACGAGATCGCTGCGTCCATCTTGGTCGTAGTCCATTTCATGGACACGACTCAGATACCAATGGACAGTTAAAGGGGTTATCCCTACCTCGCGGTAACTGCGAGCATCGTCCAAAGCAATTTTGTCGAGAAACGGGTCGGGGGGTCCGAGTTTTATCGGGTCGGTAAACGATCCATCAGGCAATTGCGTGGCGATCCAGAAACCATCGATGTCTGGTACCAACAAGTCGTCAAGACCGTCATAGTTTACGTCTCGACTGATGTCAACATAAGGGATTCCACCGTCTTTCGTCGCCTTGTAATTCGTAGTGACTTTGACCAATGTCCGTTCCACCAACAAGTCCGGATCAAACCAATTCAGGCGACCCTGCTCGTATGTGATTAAACGATCGCGCCCACCGATGTTTACGACATCCACGAATAGCACTTCAGAACGCAGCGGTACGTCAAGCTTGGATACCCAAACCCCCTTACTGAATGTGTAAATGTGCAGGGGTCGGTTACCATTTTCGTCAACGTTCACCACGGCAAGTTCGGCGCAATCACCACCAAGAAGAAAACCTGTCAAAACGGTTTGGTGTTTCGCAATGCCGGTTTCAACTTCGTACTGCTTGAAGGTGAATTCCGTAGACACCGGCACCATTGTCGGAGCAATCACTTCATTAGATCGCCCCGAACAGCTCGACAGGCATACGCCAAAAAATAGTATAAAAAACAGGCTGCGTCGATAACGCCTTGTGCAATCGACTACCGAAAAAAAGCATTTGTCGGATAGGTTTCGCTTTTCCATTTGATTCTCCTTTCAGGTTTTCTTATGTTAACATAGATAAATAAGTTAACAATGTTAAGTTATAGGCGAAAAAATATATTTGACTTTCGCCAAATAGTTTTGAATCTATGCTTTTAAACCCGCAATTGTTGTGTGAATTACCGTGTCAATCAGTTTATCTTTCTCGATCCAAGGGAAATCAGGAAAATCAATTAAGAGCAATGTAACACCATGAACGGCTGACCACATTACCTGACCGGTGGTCTCAACATCTACTTGTCTGAATATTTTTTCTTCGACGCATTCAGAGACTATCGCGCGCAAGCAGTTAAACACCTTTTCGCCAACTGATCCCTCTTGAAGACCTAACCCTTCCTGAAACTGCGGACGGATAACAAACGTCAGTTTGTAATCTTGCGGATATTTTAAACCGAACTCGACGTATGCGCGCCCGCTTTTTCTCAGTGTCTCGACAGGGTCGGTGTTATCTCTTTTTAGGTGCTCAAGTGTGTTTAGCAAGTTCAGGAGCGTCTCCTTACAAACGGAATCTAAAAGATCTGCCTTGTCTTTGAAATGAAGATAGATCGTCGTCGGTGAGTATTCGATCTTATTGGCAATCTTCCGCATGGAAACGTTCTCATAACCCTCATTGACAAACAGCTCTCGCGCCGCAGAAAGGATTTGCTGCCGCAATTGTTCTTTTTCCCTGGCTTTCCGTTCTTTAATACCCATTGCTCCGTCCTGTATTCACATAGTTATTTAAC
>VXZK01000112.1 GCA_009845545.1 Candidatus Poribacteria bacterium | reverse complement strand
GGGCAGCGGCGCAGCAGGATGGTTGTGGATTTATCAATACATGGGACACGACGTTGTAATGGACGGGGCTGAAATCCAGGTAGGGGGTGAGATCCTCTCACAAATTCATCTTCAGCTCAATATGAGTTACGTCAACGGAACGATTCAAACCAGTGGACACCCCCTGGAGCGTGTCCCACCCCTCAACGGTAAATTCGTCATCAGCTACACGCCTACCCCGTTGCATGTATATGTCGCATCCCGTTTCTCAGGCAGCCAGACCCGGCTCGGTGAATTTGAGGAACCGACAGACGGCTATCTCGTCTATGATGTCGGCAGCTATCTCAATTTTTCGTGGTGGCAGATTGAGAACATGGTCGTTTTCGAGATTGAAAACCTCTTTGATACAACGTATCGCGAACACCTGTCCCGCATCAAATCGGCAATGCCGGAACCGGGACGGAATGTGAAACTCTTGTATAAACTTAATTTTTAAAACTATAGGACGGGGCGATGATTTTATCATATCGCCCCGTTCTCAATTTTCTAATTTCTAAGGAGATAAAATTGAAAAAAAATTTTAACCACGAATTAGCAAATACGACTGGCGCGTGTCTCTCTGTCGCGTGCGCGGCGTGTCTCCCTTTCGCATGCGCGATCCATTGCCTCGCGATGCCGCTTTTAGGAACAGTTTTACCTTTGATTGGGTTGAGTTTCCTTGTGAATGAGCGTGTTGAGTTTATCCTTATTGCTGGCGCAATTGGACTGGCAATCGGGAGTTTAGCGTGGGGTGTTCGACGCCACCGAAACTGGCGAGCGTTTTTGGTACTGATAGCAGCGTTAGCATTCATCGCTACCGCTCAGATAGCCGTTGAAGGTACTTTTGAAGTGGTCTTTTACAGTATCGGCGGCGTTTTACTCGCATCGGCGCATCTCGTGAATCGGCACCTCTGTAAGACCTGTTTAACATGCGAGCCGGAAGGTGTATAAAATTATGCAGAAAATATACATTTCAGTGTGTTTAATAGGTATACTGGTATGGGCTGGCTGTGATCCGAAGGGACAACCGGATGCTGCCACAGGCGATAAACTTCGCGTTGTTACCACGATCGGTATGATTACTGATATTGTTAAAAATGTTGGCGGTCCGCGCGTTGAGGTGACCGGCATGGTCGAACCTGGCGTAGACCCACACTTTTACAACCCAACACCTAAAGATGTTCAAAGACTCGGTTCAGCAGACATTATTTTCTATAACGGGCTGTACCTTGAAGCAAAAATGGTGGACATCCTTGCGAAGATGTCGGAGGACAGGCTGACAGTCCCCGTAACAGACGCTGTAGATCGGAGTCTGCTGCTAACCCCCCCAGAATACGAGGGACTCTACGATCCGCACCTATGGTTCGACGTGAAGCTTTGGATGCAAGCGGTTAGAAAGGTTCGCGATGCCCTGAGTGAATTCGATGCCGATAATACTGTCCTGTACCGAAGCAACGCCGAACGCTACCTCATGGAACTCACAGAACTCGACACATACGTAAAGTCGCAAGTGGAACGCGTCCCAGCTCAGCAACGCGTCCTTGTGACGGCGCACGACTGTTTTAACTACTTCGGAAAGGCGTACGGGTTTGAGGTGCGCGGATTACAAGGGATTAGCACCGCGACAGAAGTCGGTATCGCTGATGTACAGGAATTGGCGACGTTCATTGCGGAGCGGCGTATCTCTGCTATGTTTGTAGAGTCATCCGTCTCTTCACGGAGTCTCGAAGCGGTGAAAGCCGCTGTGAAGTCAAAAGGATTTGATGTGAAAATTGGGGGTGTGCTCTTCACAGATGCTATGGGAAACGAGGGAACACCTGAAGGTACCTACATGGGCATGATCCGATATAATATTGATACGATTGTACATGCTTTGATTGGGAAATCAGAACTATAACCCGTTGGCTTCCAGCCAGCGGGGTCCTATCAAGGCAGGGCACGTGCGGCCTATTGGGATGGTCGAGATGATGTAAGTGAGGGGTTTCAAGTAAGTGCCGATAAAATTCATCACTACCCTTGAATGGCATTGGGTAGTGATGAATCGGTATACTAAAAAGAAACCGACAATTCTTGACACCGCTTTTGAATTGCTTCGGGATCTTGAGAAGAAGTAGAAGCCGCTTCTTATGGAGGAATAAGTCATGTCTGGCAGAACTGACGACGCATCTGCGTGTTGGTTAGGGGCATTGAACAAGGTCAGGAAGATCGCGACGGCACTGTTGGACCAACAGTTGTGGTGTTGGGGACAGGAGATTCGCCGAGCAGACGGAAATGCTTTGCTCGCCTACGGTTTTACCAAACATCGACCGCCGGAAGGCAAGCACGGAAGTACCGCTTATGAGTGGCGTGGCTCTGGCAGAAGCCGAGCTATTTTATGGGGATTCGGGTTTTTCTATGGCGACGGGGACCGAGGAGGGCTTTTCTTGCAGCGTTACAAATTCGCGCCCAAACAGACAGCAGCAGTCGATTTTTCGTTGCCTATATGGAAACCGGAGCAACTCCCTGAACTTACGCATCCACGTGATGTGGATGCGTGGCATAGCGTTTTCAACTTGCTCACTCAAGGTCTCGCATGGATAGGCGACTACGAGCAGTGGATTATTTCTGAATACGGACTTGACTATCGCCAACGGTGTACTGACGCATGGAAGAAGAAATGTATTCCTGCACACGAGATGGCTGCAAAGTGGCATGAACTCGTCGAATACTTGCTTTCACAACCTAAAAGCAATTGATAAACATAAGGAATAATCCGAATCAACTTTTTAAGTTCTATTTGACATTGACACAATCGCGTGCTATAATTTATCGCAAATTCATTGGCACGCATTTTTTTTCAGCATAACCATAGGTACTGGTGTATGAGAAACAGCACGACTTTTCCCAACAAGTTAATATTTGGACGTAGTTTGAAAATCTGTGTTTTCGCAGGTTTATTTTTCTACGTCGTGCTGCTGGGTCTCATCGAACTGACACATGATCATACCGGACATTCGCATTGCCAGCATTGTCCTACCGAACATTCGCAGAGCAAAGATACCTGCACAGCCTGTTCCTTTTGCAACCAGCACGTCAGTTTCGAGGTTGAACCCTTTGCACTTGACGCACCCTTCTGCTTTCATACGATACTCCGACTTTATGAAGACACTTTTATACCCCTAAAACCGGTCATCCACACGCGAAGTCGTGCCCCACCTGTATTCTCCACTCAACTCGCAAATTATGCCTTTTAAAGGCAGATTTTGTTTTTCCTTTATATCCTTGATTGTACAAAGATCGCGGGGTTCCATATCACGCCCCCGCGCTTTGTACACCGATGCTTTGTAACGTATCGTAGCGTTTCTGTCGTAGACGCTATCTGATTGTGGACCCATGCGTGGTCGGCTTTCAGGATGTCCATAAGCACATCTATTACGCAAAGCATTCGTTACTCGCGACATGTCAAACACGCATTTTATACGTTTCGCGTGGCATGTTCGCCGTTAAGTATAATTCTATATTTAAAAAAACTTGGAGAATACATTGTTTACTTACTTTTTTCAGCGCGACTTTTCTGTCGCTATTTCACGATTTATGGTTACTGGCATAAGAGCCACACTGGCGCTGCTTATGTTTTTGATGTCTTGTTCGATCCTCTCAATGCAAGCCATTGCACAAGAGTATGATGATGAGCATGAGGAGCCGCTGGGTCGGTTACTTGTCGCAGATGGCGAAACCGGTTTACTCCAACTTATTGAACTTGACAATGGAGAAGTGATAGAAACCTTCATGGTGGAAGGGTCTGCGCGTGTTTACACGACCGAAAGCGGTCGCATCGCAGGCGTTGTTCAAACTAGTGCCAATACCGTTAATTTCATCGACTCCGGTCTGTACCTCGAAGAACACGGCGATCATTTCGATAAGGAGAAAGGCAGACCCAGCTTGCTGCCGTTCAACCTTACCGGCGAACTCGCAAACTCGCAAAGACCCATTCACTTTGTTTCACACGATGGGCGCGTTAACATCCACTTTGATGGCAACTTTGGTGAGGGTGTGGATTCAAAGAACGTCACCGTGCGCGAGGAAGACCTATTCTTACCCAACCCGGACACGCTCATATTGACCTCCGCGCAGCAGCACGGTGTCGGAGCACCGGTGCACGGTGGAAAGATAATCTTCTCGCTCCCCGATCCGGACCGTGAGTTCGGCTCACTTCCGAGCGGCTTTGCGGTCGTTGATGAGCAGGGAAATATCCTTCAAACGTTCAACGATACAGAAGATTTCCAAGCCTCCTGCCTCGGTATGCACGGTGAAACGATAGTCGGAGAACATTTCATAGCCGGCTGTAATGAGAAACGTGAGGATGGCACGGGAGATGGCGGCGTTTTTGTGATGACCCACGACCCGGTAACCGGTCTGTTCTCCGCACACAAGATCGCTTATCCTGACGGTCTGCGAACGAGCATCGTCAGGTCTCATCACGCTCAGCCGTTTGCCATCGGTAATTACGGTAGCAACCCGGAACCGGGCTACAGAGCCCTCGTCCGTATCTATCCAGATTCGACCGAGCTTGATCCGAACGACATTCAGCAACTGCCGGCAGCCTATAGAGGTTTCGATTTTGAGAAGGAACATGGGGATAAGTTAGCAGTGCTGACCGTTGACGGTCTGTTGCAGGTGTTCAACCCAAGCGATTGGACGCTGCTCGGATCGACACAAGTGGTTGCAGATTTCAGTGATGTGGAAGGTCTCCGTCCCGCGCTGACTGTCGGTAGTGGGTTCGCCTATGTCAGCGATCCCAATGCCGGTGAGATTCTTGAGGTTGACCTTGAGACAGTATCCGTGAGCAGGACATTTTCTGTTGAGGGGCAGCCCTTGAATATGACAGCGTTGGGTTGGGTTGCCCCGCTGGGACCTGCGCCAGCAGGTGACGCCGAACATAGCCATGAACCTGTCGCCGACGGAGAGGACTTCAGTCACGCCTACTACGCTTCTCTCTCCGAAGGCTTGAACATGATCTCCGCACCGCTGAAACCTCGCACGCCGATGAACGCTCGGTCGTTGGCGGAGATGATTGGCGCAACGACGGTCATTAAACTTGATGATGTCAACCAAGAGTTCGTTGGCTGGACACCCGATGCACCAGACAACGGGTTCCCAATTGAAGGCGCAAAGGGATACATCGTCAACGTGCCACACGCCCGACAGGTCGCCTTTGTCGGGGCACCGTGGACGAATCAACCACCAGTTCCTGCAGCACCGATCGCAAGAGCAATGGACACGCAAAATAACACTTGGGCGTTCGTTGTCAGCGGACAATTAGAAGGTGTGCAGAACCTTGATGGCTACCTGGTCACTGTCCGAAACCTGCGGACGAACGCGATGATGACGAATCGTGTGCGCGGCGGCTATTTTGCCGCAGCGACCGCTGATCTCTCCCGACAGAGCGTCGTCGAGGCCGGCGACACACTGGAAGTCACCGTTGCGGATGCGACCGGAGAGATCGCTTCGGAGAAACTGAATTTCGTCGTGACACCAGAGGCACTCGCAAACGCTGTTCTCCCGATTACACTTACGGGGATCGGCATACCCGAGCAGAACCTGGTGTTGCAGAATTATCCCAACCCGTTCAATCCCGAAACGTGGATACCTTATCGCCTTTCGGAGTCAGCCCCTGTGACGCTATCAATTTACGATACGACAGGGCACCTGGTGCGAACGCTTTCGATTGGCTTCAAGCCAGCGGGTTTCTATCAAGGCAGGGCACGTGCGGCCTATTGGGATGGTCGAAACGATGTGGGTGAGCCGGTTTCAAGTGGTGTTTATTTCTACCGATTGTCCACGCCATCTTTCCATCAGATGAAGCGGATGGTTATTTTGAAATAAGTGCCGATAAAATTCATCACTACCCTTGAATGGCATTGGGTAGTGATGAATCAATATATTCGCAGGAATGTAACACACAGGAAAAGGGTATGAGAGCAGATAGAATCGAAGCGTCGCCCAAGTTGGCATCAAGGCGGCGTGTCTTAATGCATATACTGGTTTGTAAAGGTTGTTGTTGTGGCGTGACAGAGAAACGGAAACCGCCTGTACCGGTCGAATGGCTCAAACAGGAGTGGCGGAACAAGCAGCTGTCTGCTTCAATAACATTGACAATCAGCGAAGGCTGCCTCGGGCCGTGCGATCTCGCAAATGTCATCTGTATCACATCACCGCACGGTGTCGTGTGGTTAGGGCAGATAAAACTCCAGCGACACTATGTGCGACTCGTGGAGTGGGCGGAAGCCGTGGCACGAACGGATGCACTGCTTCCGTTGCCTTCAACCTTTGATAGTCACCGTTTTGATCGGTTTCGATCTCCCGCGTTCGGGTTTGAGAAAAAAACAAGCGAACCGTGAGTTACAAGGCTTCACAGTGGCAAGCGTTCGTTGGGCAGGTTCTTGTCGTACAGCATTGCTACATTGATACGAGCTTGATGACAGACAGTTTAAAGGAGGCCATACAACAGTGCTGAATTTTTTCAATTCGCAAAAAGAGAGTGACCCACAGCAACTTGTCCAAGTCAAATCGTGGGTCTCCGAAGCTTTTGACCTATCAGAAGATGTCTCCGTGATGATTACGCAGTTGCAATGCACCGAAGAAGGCTGCCCGCCTATTGAAACGGTCATTGCAATCATGGAAACACCGGGAAAACCCCGGCAATACAAGATTCACAAACCGCTGGCGGAGGTAAAGCAGACGGACATCGTTCGCTTGACCACCGACTAAATTCTACAAGGAGAGAAAGATGAATACAGCCGTGCTAAACAATCAAGTCCCTGTCACCGTGTTAACGGGCTTTTTGGGGTCTGGTAAAACCACGCTTCTCAACCGCATTCTCACCGAAAACCATGGCAAACGTATCGCTGTCATCGAAAACGAGTTTGGCGAGATCGGTGTCGATAATGATTTGGTCATCGGTGCCGAAGAAGAGATTTTCGAGATGAACAACGGTTGCATCTGCTGCACGGTGCGCGGTGATCTCATCCGTATTTTGGGGAATCTGATGAAGCGTCGCGATAAGTTCGACTACATCATGGTCGAAACCACAGGGCTGGCGGACCCCGGGCCAGTTGCTCAGACGTTCTTCATGGATGTGGAAATGAAGGAGAAACTGCAACTGGATTCCGTCACGACACTGGTGGATGCCAAACACATCTGGCAGCACATCGATGACAGCGACGAGGCGCGTGAACAGATCGCCTTTGCCGATGTCATTTTGTTGAACAAGATTGACCTTGTGACCGAGGAAGAGTTAAATCAACTGGAAGCCAGAATTCGCGGCATGAACAGTGCAGCGAAGATTTATCGAACGAAAGACGCCGTGGTTGAGATGGACAAGATTCTCAATGTCGGCGGATTCGATCTCGACCGGGCGATGGAGATTGACCCACAGTTTATGGAACCGGAGTATCCCTTTGAATGGGCCGGTGTTTATAACCTTCCATCAGGCACGCATGAACTGGTTCTCCAAGAAGGTCCTGACCCGACGATGAAAGTCGCGTTGGTGCCCGTAAGTGCATCAACCGATGAAGCTTTGGAGGCCGCTGTTGAACCCGTCGTTATGGTTTTCTCCGATGATGAGCATGAACTTTCAGCGGGCGGCACCCTTCAACCGAGTGGACACCTCATTGCGTTGAATCTCACAGCGGACGAATTACGCTTTGACGTGCAGATCGACCGCCCCGGTGCTTACGCGCTGTTTACCGAGCATCACCCCGACGAATTTCAAGAGCAACTCTTTGGCAGTGGTGCCCTTGTCGAGCCCGTTGTTGAACGCGAATTTAAGCCAGACCACGAACATGATGACGAAGTCACATCGGTCGGCATCACAACCCCCGGCGACCTCGACCCCGACCGGCTGAACAATTGGATTAGCGATCTGCTACGGACAAAAGGTATCGACATCTTCCGCATGAAAGGTATTCTGAGCATCAAGGGGCAGCCAAACCGATTCGTCTTCCAAGGTGTTCATATGCTCTTCGACGGTCGTCCCGACCGCCCGTGGGGTGCTGAACAGCGCTACAATAGTCTCATCTTCATCGGGCGCAACCTCGACCGAACCGAATTGACTGAAGGATTTGAAGCATGTCTCGCTTGAGCAACCTGAGCAACCGCTTTTTCCAGCCCTCCCAACTGCGCGAAAATTGGACCGCAACCATCAGCGACCACGTCATTGATCTGGCGTGGTCCCCTGATGGGAAATACATCGCTGCCGCGTCGGTTCTCGGTCCGGTGACAATTTTTGAAGGGCATCGTCGTGCGATTATCCATGCCTTCAAAGGGCATGAATTCGGCACAATGTCAATCGCGTGGCGTCCAGACAGCAAGGTGCTCGCAAGCGCAGGACAAGATGGGAAAATTCGGTTGTGGGATATGAAAAGCGGCGAAGCGACCCATTCGCTTGACGGGGGCGCAGAATGGGTTGAGCACCTATCTTGGAGCGGCGGCGAAAAACCGATACTCGCCTCTGCCGCGGGTCGTAAACTGAAACTCTGGAACGCTGTCGGCGATCTTGTTCGCGAATATCCTGACCATCAGAGCACGATTGCTGGGTTCCAGTGGAGACCGCGTGTAAGGCAACTTGCCTCGATTGCCTACGGCGGCGTCACGCTGTGGGACCCGCAACAGTCGGAAGCCGTCCGCCGATTGGAATGGCAAGGTTCATCACTCGTAATTGTGTGGAGCCCTGACGGCAAACACATCGCCACCGGAGATCAAGATTCGACCGTACATTTCTGGATTATGGCTACCGGTGAAGACTTGCAAATGACTGGCTATCCGACGAAAGTGCGAGAACTCTCGTGGGATGCCACGAATCGATACTTGGCTACCGGAGGCGGTCAGGAAGTTACGGTGTGGGATTGTTCCGGTCGCGGCCCGGCCGGGACCAAACCCATTACGCTTTCCGGACATCAGGATTTTCTCAGTGTTGTCCGTTTTCAACATCGCGGAAAACTGCTTGCCTCAGGCGGTGCCGACGGTCTGGTCTACGTCTGGGAATTGCGAGGCAGACGCAGTTCTCTGGCGGTTCATGAAGCCGCTCTAACAACGGGGGTCACAAGCCTCGTTTGGTCACCGAATGACCAGTATATTGCTGTTGGTGACGAGGCGGGTAGGGTGAGCGTTTTTTCGATAAGTTAAAGTTCAACATTCAAACGGAGCCAGTTGCCCGAGTTCTTAGTTTTGTTATTTAAGCAAGCTAAGAACTTAGGCAATAACTCATAGTAAAGTCAACTGATATTTCTCATAAGTTATCATAATTTCTCAACGTGCGATAAATCGCGCAACAACACGCGGTCCCGTTCGTAGTAGGGTGATTTATCACCCGTTCCAGTTTAAGGACGGGCAATAATGCACTTCGCATTTGGGCGAGTATGCCGCAGAATTGCCCTACTACAAACGGGATTCCTGACAAAGCACTACCGGTATGCTGTTTTGAGCGAACCCCATAGCGTCGTCAACTTGCCAGAAGCATCAACAGCAGACGGTTGCTGTCCCGACTGTTCCAGCTCCGCTGCGGTCAAAGGACGGTTCCACACCTTCACCTCATCAATCAGCCCTTTGTAAAATCGATTCAGATGCTCGCCTACCCAAATTGACTGCCCGCTGTTGATGTCCTTTGTATTGTCATCAACTTCATCAATCAACTTGCCATCCACATAGAATCGGATCTTTTTTGCTTTCTGGTCCCGGACACCCGCGAGGAGATGCCACTTGTCATCGTTCAGAAAGTCCGTGGACCTGATCCCAGCACTATTCGCACGTCCCTTATCCCGGACGCTGAACCCCATCTTGCCTCGAGCCGCTGGGTCGTCGCCGCTAACGGAGAGTATCCAAACTGCATCAGTACCCGGACGATAGTTTCCAACAATTCCGTCGTTCTTCGGTGGCTCATCATCTGTTTTTACCCACACTTGGACTGTTAGTGAATCGCCAGTGGAAAAGGCAATCGAATCTTCCAGCGGCACTTCAACAAAGGCACTCTTGCCATCAAACTCCAATGCGTCGCCATGCTTTCCAGCGACCATCTTTGCGTCACCGTTAATGATCCCATCATTGCCTTCTTCAGATAGATCTTTTACAGTATCGCCATGAATGGCACTCTCATCAAAACTCAGATGCAGCACTAACCCTTCCGGCGGATTGGCTTGGCTACACGGCAGAAAACCGATAAGCATACCCATCACCGCGAAAATCACAAGAACCCTTTTCATGCTAAACTCCTTTTAAGCGATTAGCCAAAAATAAGAAAGTTTTGGCTAAATAGTGGTTTCGGAACTAACGAAAAGACTCTTAACTATGTACGACCACATCAATCGCAAAAATGATAGCAGATTTAACGAAAAGAGTCAAAAAATTCTTATTTCAAATCACATTTGAGAAAGGACAACTGTGCTGCAGTAAAGAACACAAGATTAAAAAGGAGCAACAGCCCAACTGGAAAAATCACGCTCTGATACGAGGGACGCTCTTCAAATCTTGGCACAGCGTTCGGATCCACAGGTTTCTGAGATAAGCCTTCTCGCACAGGATAGATATGTAAACTCTCCGGGTCATCCCTATCCTCTGTTTTGATGAAATCTATAAATGTTTGTCTGTAACGGCGAACCTGTTTAACAAAATCCATATAACTGACGATCCCGGTGTTTGCGAGTCCCTCCATCGCATATTGAAAGCACACTATCGGGGAGATTTGGGTGAGTTCGCGGGCAAGTTTCACCTGCCGCAATTGCTGGTCCACATGCTCATCGGCGATGCGTGTTTTTGTCTCGTACTTTCTCGTAAAATATGTCGCCCATCGGTGCGTTGCTGATGGGTTGTCAGGCGACGGTGCTTCGCTTAACCTTGTTGTTTCCAATAATTCCATCGGGCGAAATTCGTCCTCAATGTTCGCCAATTGCGCACGTTTTCGCGAGGAGACGATCTCTATTGAGGGAATCGGGTCGAGCGTGCCAACAAAGAGTCCGATCAGACTGGGAAAAATAAATGCCAAGCATACCCACGTTAACAGAAGCCATACTAAACTGGTAATGGCATTTGATACGCGACTGGAAAAAAACAACCCCAGAAAAATAAAGATAGAGATATGCAACGCGAAAAGCCCGACCATCCCCAAAATTCTGAGGCAATCGCTGGAATCAAAAGGGATATTCCCCGAAAGATAGATAATCAATAGGTTCATCAGGATACCAATTGTAAGCGGTACCATAAGCGTAAAAAAAGCACCTAAGTATTTCGCTAACAATACCTGTCCTCGGGAAATTTGATTAGACATCATGAGGCTCAACGTTCCATGCAAGCGTTCCCCGGCAATGGCATCAAAAGTGAACAGAATCACAAAAAAACTCATAAATATACCGATGAATACCCAGTCAATTTTGATGAGCACGGTTGCATCACTACCATGATTTGAGGGTAGATATTCAAGTGTCCACACTTCTCGCCACCTGTAGGCTTCTGATACACCATCACTACCTCCACGACTGCCTCCTGAGCGTTCTGCTATTGGAATGGAATTAGGAATGAGTTCATCTGTGCCGTCTGCACAGAATTTGAAACGACTCGGACGCTTGTAAATCTCACCGGGACCCCGCATTGCGAGTTTCCCTAAACTCTCCTCGGCATCGTCTTTGACACGAGATAATCTTCTTTCCATCGCGAGGTTATAGGCATCGACTTCTTGCCTATAACCATCATCACCGAAGCCGTATATGAACGCGTTCGCTACCATCAGTACAGGTAGAAGGATTATCATCAAGACGAACCGCAGCGTCATGAGGTTGTGATGTATCTCTTTCTTCGCAATATGCCAAATCATTTTAATAGTTGTCGGTTGTCAGTTTGCCTCGCAGTGAGAGTTGTCAGTTAAAGAAGCGTTTGATTGCTCAGATCTCCTTTTAACCGATGACCGATGACCGACAACCGATAACCCCCTTTTCAACTCATATCGTATCGGAGGAACGATACGTATGCGCCCATAAATAAGATGATATTCCACGCCAACAAAATAAAGATATCTCCCGCCGCGCGCGATAGCCTCTCAGAGAGAGCCCTATATTGGTGTCGAAAAACAGGTAGATCTGTGAACTCCGCTTTTCCTTTATCGCTGGAAAACCACGCCCGCTCGGAAAATGCATCTTTACTGGCGAGGTAGTCAACAACTTGACGTTTATAACGCCTTGTTTGATTTATAAAGTCGTTATAGTTCTCCCTATCCGTGCCACTTATTGCCCCGACAGCAAAACGGTACGCGTCCGCGAAAGATACCCGAGAAACATCTCTGGCAAATTGCCTATTTCTTTCGCCAACCTCTTCTCGCCGTTTGAGAATCGCCTCGGCTTTATCCGCATAGCGCACGCGAAGCGGTTCTTGATAACCTAATACCTCCTGAAATTTGGTGGTGTCCATCTTGTGAATCGGTTTCAGCGCGTAGAACTCTTCAAATCCGAGCTCCCCCGGAGAACTCATGTTCAACCCTACTGAGATTTCTCCTTCATAGGAAATCGCACTAATTGGGTGTGCGTGTCCGATCATTTTGAGGACATGGGCAGCCCGTTCTTTCTTGAAATCTTCCCATATTTTTCCAATTTGTTGCCGAGCCTCTTTTTCAGGTTGAGATTTATACAGCGGGAATTTCGCGACTGCAAACGTTGCCACATTTGAATGAACGATCGTCAGAATTCCCCAGATAAACATTGAGAGGATCAATGTCGTCGCTGCTTCCTTTGTCCACACTGATAAGAGCATCCCTAAAAGATAGCAGATTGACACGTATAACAGCGAAACAATAAGTACCATAATGAGGCGTAGCAGATCACCAACATCAAAATCAGTCGCGGGAGAGGCATAAGCGATAACGATTCCGACAGTGAAACTTATCACCACAATCGGGAACAGAGACAACACGCCGCCAAGATATTTCCCAAGCACGAGTTCACCTCTCGGTACCGGATTGGATAACACCAGTTTGAGTGTGCCGTCCTCTCTCTCCCCCGAAATTGTATTGTAAGCGAACAGGATCGCCAACGCACTCAGCACAATTTTGAAGACGAAGATAACATCAACAGAAAGGAAAATTGAGAGAAAAGGATTATCTGACCCCTGTTTTTGTGCTTCTTTCTCCCAAATAGGCGTCGCGAGTTCAATGCTCACCATATCCGCACCGGATTTTTCTGTGCCGACGTTAAAGATACTGAGCGGATTCGGCTTTCTGTGTGCTTTCGGATTAATTTGGCTGTAGAGATCCCATGTTCGCGTCTCGTCCTGATATTCCTGAACGGCAGTGTGATATGCCGATAACCGCTTTTCGTAATCCGCCACCTGAACAAAAACGGCAGCTGCCGTTGACATCAGACAGACGATAAAACCGATTATGAATCGGGATGTCAGGACATTCGAGGTGAATTCTCGCTGGATAATTAGCCAAAGTGGTGCCATAAGTTTATACCGAACGCCTGAAGCAAAGTACACCTCGCCGTTCCGTGCCGACGTAAAACGTCCCTTCATCAACAACAAGAGAAGTTACAATACCGGAAATTTCGGGAGCAACCTGTTCCCACGTGTCTGTATCACTTTGCAGGCGATAAATACCTTCATCGTTAGCTCCATAAACGGAGCCACCCGCTGTCGCTAACGATTTGATGATAATAGCCGCTCCCGTTCCATCGTCAAGGACACTCCAGACGACTCCATCTTTTGAATTGAAGACCCCTTTGTCGGTCGCGATGTAAACCGTCGCACCCGCAAAGATTATCTCTTTGAAATGCTCAATAGGCAGTGGAAAGTTCAGTGTAACATCGTTCCAAGTGTCTCCGCCATCAAATGATTGTAATAGATGTCCATCGCGTTTACCGACATATACAGTCTCACCCGACGCAGCGATTTTAAAGTTTCTTCGGGCATTAGCAGACGAGAGTTCGATAGTCTCTTCCACGCCTGTGTAGAGCCACTCAGTTTCACCCGGATTCCATCTGAAAAGTTTATAGTTGTACTCCATATAGAAAGTTTCCCCACTGACTGCGAAGTCGCCCCACAAACCTTCGAATATCAATTCATACGCCAGTGCGGAGTCAGTATTTATCCGTATCAACTGTTTTAAGAAATGCTCTGGACCAAAATAAGGATTCTCTTGTATGAGCTGGCTTGATAGCGGATCAGCACCAGAAGAGAGGGTAATTATGCCCCACTGTCCCATGTGCCGCTTGTTTTTAAAATTGAAACTTCTACCGCCTAAGACGTGGCACATCAGTTTCGCGGAATTAAAAGAGGGAGGTATCTCAGTAGGAAGGCTTAGAACATTACCATCGGTAGATAATTGGAAAATAGCAGTGGAATTGCCCCGAATTCCTTTTACATAAAGCACACCGTCGGATTTTACAACTTGAACAACCAATGGTGGATTTTCCTTGTACGAAGGTCTATCTGTCTCTAATGCTACATTGACAGCATCCCACGATCGTCCCGCATCCATTGATTTAACAAGGTTTGGACCGACCCTCGCGTAAAGTGCTGGTGACTTATTTGATGCGGACCTCGCCACGAAACTGACTAAACCGTCTACACAACTTTCAAACCTTGTATTAAACCGGTGCCACGTTTGACCGCCATCCGTTGAGCGATGGATGCCAGTACTTCCAGCGGTATAAAACGTGTTTGGGTTCAACGTCAGGGTGCTGCTCACGCTGAACTGCATAGGCGTGATGCCTGAGGGCTCAATATATGTCCAAGTGTCGCCACGATCAGTTGAGCGGACCACCATACCATTATCTTTTCCGATTACCAATAGCACTTTTTCTGAGGCGAGCAGTGTTATCTGTGGAAGGACACGCAGCAGTAGGTCTCGCGCCTCCACAGGTGTTATATCTGTCCAAGAATCGCCGCCATCGGCGGATCTGAATATCCACCACGAAAGCTTCTCACCCCTCCAGAGTGGCATGAAATTCTCCTGAGTCGTTCCGTCGCCTTCCAGAATATTTACCGATACTGCTACATAGATATAGTCTTCAGATACGACGACAGGATCGACACTAACAATATCATCCACCGGTAATTGTAGGTGTTCCCAAGTCCCGGCGTTAAGCCGGTATATCCCGCGATTCGTGCCAGCAAACAGTGTGCTTTGATGTATCCGTAACGAACGGATGCCAGCGTGTTCTGTCAAGCGACTGTGTAAACCATCGGTCATTGCTGTCCATGAATTGCCAGCATTATCAGATCGGAAAATACCGTTATCAAGGCAGAGATAAAAGGTTTCTTCCGTTATTATCAGTTCCCGTGTATAGCCTTTTGGACAAGGACCGATAGAATGCCATGTCGCGCCCTCGTCGGTTGAGGCGAATAATTCATGCGATGGTATCATATAGAACGTGCCATTGTGTTCTGCTATAGGTATACTGCCGTGCGTGTCTTGACGCAGGAAATCGCTATTAACCAATCGCCATGTTTCTTCACCGGCGGGTAATTTGTAGATACTTTCATCGCCTATAATAGCATAGAGTGTTTTATCTGAAGTTACAGATAACGTGTTTACGACGTGTCGTGTGCCGGGTTCATTCATCTGAATCCAATTCATAATATCCTCCATGAGATCCGCTGAGTGCTGATTGCCGCCCAAAGTTTCGTGAACGATAAGTGCTTCCTTCTTTAATCGTTTTCGGGCGCGGTGAAGCTGACTCTTGACCGTATTCGGGGACACTCCCAAAAAATCACCAATTTCTTCACACGTCATCTCACTCAGGTAGTGAAGCACCACCGCTGTCCGCTCACGCGTAGGTAATTTTTCAAGGAGATACGCAACGACTTCGCGTTGCTTTTCTGTCGCCAATTTTTCATTCTGTTCCGCCATGTATTGGGCGTAGAACAGTGCCTCTACTTCTGCTTTACTCATCGCGTCTAAGGACTGCATTGGAATTGTTTTCTCATCAAACCATGTGAGGAAGCGACGGGTAGCAATCCTATAAAGCCAAGCCGAAAATCGGTTCGGATCCCTCAATGTACCAAGTTTTTCGTAAGCCCTAAGAAAGGTATCCTGCGTGATTTCTTCAGCGATGTGGTAATCTCTTACCCTCCGCCATACGAACGCGTGTATCTGTTTTTCGTACTTTTTCACGAGAGTCGTGAAGGCATCTGCGTCGCCTGCTAAGATGCGTTCGACATATTTGGCATCTTCGTTTTTCATACGTGTCCTCCAATTAATAACACTGGCTTGTGACGTGTGACAGATATTATAGGCGAGAGGGTTGCAAATTCGTGATTTTGTGTCACAAATGTCTTGGAAAGTTCGTTCAGTTCGATAATAGAAACGAAGTAGGGGAGTATGTCAAATATCAACGCTGAAGAATTTTAGGAACGCTACCGTCGTCAATACAACCGTTAAGAAACAGAGCAGCAGTAAATCTATCATAGAGTGCAGGACAGTTTCTAATAAGGGAGTTTCTGTCATATCTGGCGGCGGGGCAATTTTCTTTGGTTTTGGTTGACTTTGTCGCATTATTCTCGCAAATTGATCGTCCGAAATTTCACTGAAATACTCCGCCTCAAGTTGGTTATAATAACGCGCGCCCGTTTCAAAATAGGTGTCTCTTTTTACTTTTCCTGTCTCGGTTAAATTCATGGCGACATAAATGAGCGAAGCTGTCGGTGTGATTCGCGACAGGGTTTCTCCGACCAATTCTTGCCGCTTTTTCTCACGTTGATAGGCGTGTTCTATTTCGCCGATTTGCTCCTGAAATTTCTGTCGATATTCGGCATCAATCGGTGCCCTGAGTGCCTTGATTTTTTCGTAATCCCTGTTGAGGTTAAGGTCCTCTAAAGTGCTCATTCTTGTTACAATCACATGGTCCTTTTCTGTAGTGAGGTTATTATGAATCGCCGTTTTTTCCATATAGACACTCTGAATCGCGCGTGTCGGCGCAATAAATTTAGCGGTGAGAAATCCAACGCGTGGAGCAATCAACACGGCAAGCACCCAGACAGTGAAAGCGACGATGAGTGCCGTCTTGGAATTGTCTAAGTAGGTGGAAATTAATGTCCCTATTGCAAAAAATACGCCGATGTAGAGCAACGAGACTAAGGTCAAACTGAGCACGCGGAGAAAGATGTCAGATTCACCCAAAGGAAACCCTTGCGAAACAAGCACAAGCAAACCTAACAGGAATGACACCAAAAACGGGACAACAAACACGATATACCCACCAATTAACTTGCTCCACAAGAACAAATCTCGTGGTAGTGCATTTGCCAAAGTTATCCGCAGCGTTCCGGCTTCTCTTTCGCCCGCAACAGCGTCAAACGTGAACAATAATGCAAGTAGACTGAAGACAGTGCTGACAACAAATAGAAAATCAAGGTTCCCTAAAGCAGAGGAGAGCGAGCCTTCCCCAAGTGATGTTGATCCCTGTTTTACACCGTTGCGGGTCATCCCAAGGTAACTCGGCAGCGATTCCGTTAAACCTTTTGCAAATACACTTAAAGGTGCCGGTTGAAGAAAAAGTTTAGAGAATTCTGCATCTGGCGCGGGTGGATCCCGAAGTGGATGAAGCGCATCATCCATTTCTGCAACCGAGAGTTCAATAGATGCCTGATAATTGACCTGGTTTTGGAGGTAATTGCGGTAATTGATATGTAAGGTAAGCGGCACGAGCAGAAGACACATCACGAGGAGCGCGACGAACCGGACGCTGAGAATATGATGCATCATCTCCTTTTGGATCAATGTCAATAACATGTTGAATTCCCCTTATTTTTACGGATTAACGTTCAAAACGGAGCACACCACGATGTGCTGTACCAACGTAAAAAGCATCTCCATCAACAACCAGAGACGTTATAGCATCCGGAATTTCAGGCACAATTTGTTCCCAAACCCCTGCTTCCATTTCTAAGTGATAGATACCGTCATTATTCGCGCCATAAATACCACCCTCTGCTGTTGCTAACGACTTAATGATGATGCTTTCTCCCGCTTTATCGGTAGTTGCGTTCCAAACAACACCATCCTTTGAACTGAAAACGCCTCTGTCGGTTGCCACATGAACCGTTGCATCGGCAAAAACAATATGATTGAATTGCGCAACAGATAGCGGCAGGTTTGATGTAATGTCGTTCCAATTATCACCACTATCAAGCGATTGGAAGAGTTGTCCATCCCGTTTACCGACATAGACGGTCCCTCCTGAAGCCGCAATTTTAAAACCTTGCGCCATGTTTTCACGTGTGAGTTCACAAGTCTCTTCTACACCGGTATCCGACCATCTTGTGTCACCAGGGTTCCAGCGGAAGAGTTTGTAGTTGTACTCCATGTAGTACGTTTCCCCACTGACAGCGAAGTTGCCGTATAAACCTTCCAACATCAACGCGTAAGTGAGTTGACGATCGCCTTGCTTTTGACCCAATAGTTTTAAAAAGCATTCTGCACCAAATTTCGGATGCTCGCGTATGATCTGCGTTGATAAAGACTCAACATCAGCGTCTGGGTCTGTAGAGCGGGTAAAGGTAATTTGTCCCTCTTGTCTCGGTAACCGATAAGAATCAAAGGGGAGTGTTATGTCCTTAAACACGTGCCACATGAGCCTTCCTGAATCTCGCGAAGGCAGTGTCTTTCCCTCTTCAAAAATATAACCCTCTACAGGAAATAAGCAATTTATGTCCGGATCTAAACGATAGTAAGCCGTCTCGCTATTACGTCGAATTCCTTTTGCACAGAGAACACCGTCGACTTCGGAAATCTTCACAATGAGCGGTGTGTCTTCCCTATCTTTGAGTTTCGCATTGAACTTTGGCACCTCAAGCGTATACTTTGGTCGTGCGATGTCAACAGCAGTCCATGAACGGCCCGCGTCTGTTGATGTGACCACCCCTCCAGCAACCGTCGCGTACAGCACCTGAGATGCTTTTGAATTTGGACTCGCCTCTACACTGATTAAGTTATCCACACGGCACGCAAACCTTGTATTGAATCGGTGCCAGGTTTCACCGCCATCCCTTGATCGATGGATGCCAGTGATGCCACCGGTATAAAAGGTGTTCTCGTCTAAAGCGACAGCAGAACCCACACTAAACTGCATAGGTGTAATACCGGAGGATTCTGTGGAACGCCAAGTGTTTCCACAATCCGTTGAACGAGCCACAACGCCTTCCTCTCCACCTATCAATAAGACGGTTTTTCCAGCCGCGACCAGCTTAATCCTCGGCAACGTTTTCATTATCAGATTCCGGGCATCCGTAGGCGTTATGTCTGTCCAAGAGTCACCACCATCGGTGGATCGAAATACCCACCACGAATCCTTACTGAGATCACAGAAATTATGGTAATTTTCATTTGGCGTTCCGTCACCTTCCATTATATTTACTTCTACAGCGACATAGATAGTGTCTTCAGACACCACCAAAGAACACACGACTACAGTATTGTCCACCGGCAACTGTAAGTGTTCCCAAGTTCCTGTTTTGAAGCGGTAGATTCCGAGAGAGGTTCCGGCGAACAGAGTGTCTCCGCTCAACTGTAATGTATAAATTCCGGATTTCTGTGTGAAGCGGTTGTCTAAACCGTCATTCATATTTTTCCAGGTATTTCCAGCGTCATCAGATCGGAAAATACCTTTATTAAGGGTAACGTAAAAAGCATCTTCCGTAATCAGCAATTCCCTCACGTGTCCGTTTGGACAAGGACCGATAGAATTCCAAGTTTTACCCCCATCCGTTGAAGCAAACAACGTCCCAGATGGAATTATATAAAGTGTGCCATCGTGTTCGGCAATAGGAATGTCGCCCTCGGCACCTTGACGTAAAAAATCCGCGTTAACAAGTTGCCATTCACTTTTACCCGCAGATAATTTGTAAATGTTCTCATAACCCGTCACTGCATAGAGCGACCCATCTGAAGTTTTCATTAGTGTCCCTATGGGTGCCGCCACCCCGGGTTCATTCATCTGAATCCACTCCATGATACTCTCCGTAAGATTTTCTGGAAGTTCAAAACCCCCTAATGTTTCGCGAACCATCAATTCTTCCTCCCTTAATCGCTTTCTTGCCCGATGCAATCTGCTCTTAATCGTATTCAATGGTACATCCAAAAACTTGCCAATCTCTTCACAACGCATATCACCGAGATAGTGAAGGGTTATCACAGTCTGTTCATTCTCAGGCAGTTTGTTGAGCAGATGTTTTACAACCTCATCCCGCGTTTCATTCGCAATATCCTCGCGCTGTTTCTCAAGATATTGGTTATAAGAAACTCTTTCCATCTCCGCTTCAGGCATGGTATCAAGAGATTCAATCCGTTGCTGCGTTTTTCGTAAACACGCTAAACAGCAATTCCTGACAATTGCATGTAGCCATGCACCGAAACGATTCGGGTCTCTGAGCGTCCAGAGTTGTTGGTAAACCTTAAGAAAGGTGTCCTGCGTAATCTCTTCGGCGAGATGGAAGTCACCTAACTTCCGCCATGCAAACGCGTGTATCTGCTTTTGATATTTTTTTACCAACGCTGTAAACGCGCTTTGATCGCCATTGAGAATCTGTTGAATTAATGTAACATCGTTACTTTGCATAAGTGCCTCCTAATGGTATTCCCTTATGATATAAAGATACATGCAAGGCGCAAAAGGTTGCATAAAGGCAATTTTTTTCCAAAAAAGCAGTTAGCATATAGAATTTTCTTTGAAATAGGTCTTACACTGGGGGTGATTTTGGTTTATAGTATAGTTTGTGCTTTTTCAAAATCTTCTGGTGTGTTAACGTTGAAAAATGAATGACCTTTAGAATCATAGGTCTTCCAAATTTCTGGTGCGAGGGTCAGGATATTCGCGCGTTCCTGTAACGCGTGGACGCGCAAGTCGGGTTCATTTAGCATCTGTTCAATAACAGGCAAGCAACGTTTCGCGTACACCGCACACAATGTTTGAAGGGTCATTTGATCAGTACTGTGGAAGGGGTTTGTAACCTCAATGCCTTTGGTACGACTCTCCGTATAAGGCATCACTGCATCATATTCACCTAAAATAGAGATGAGATAGAAGAGCAATTTCGGTTGTAAAAACGGACTATCACATGCGACACAGACCACTACATCATGCGAAGCGTGCGTCAAGCCGGTATAGATACCGCCCAACGCGCCAGTGTCTGGAATTATATCCCTATGCATCGGTAAACCGAGGTGAGCATATTCAGCAGGTGCATTGGTGATAAGCAAGAGTTCGTCAGTAACGCGGCGCATGCGACGGATAACGTGTTCAATGAGCGAAGCCTCGCCGAGTGGAAGCAACGCCTTATTCTGCCCCATCCGCTGACTTTTACCGCCAGCAAGGATAACGCCTGTGACTGACAGCACTTTTTTAGGCGGATTCAATGACATCGACAATTAACTCACCTACCTGTTGCAGACTTTCCGCATTGAGCAGCTCGCTCTGATCCTGTTTCGAGTGAACCTTTAAAGCGACACTGCCCACACCTCTTGCCGTTAGTGTAACCGTTTCAAATCCACGACTGGCAATTGGAATGCTGTCCAATCCGACACCAATAGGTAAATAACGTTCCGAGACCTCAATGCCGAGTGCTTCACTTGATGTCTGAAACAGGTTTCTTAGTGTTCGCGTCGTGCGAGTCGGTGGAATCCCATAGCGTGTAATGAGATTAACACCATTCCCAACGCCGAGTCCGTCTAAATTAATAACGTAGGTATTTTCTTGGTCATATTCATCAGCATGCGCTTGGATATAGCGCAAGGCACCGCACATGCCATATTCTTCTGCACCAGTGGCGAGGAACATTACGCTTTTTTCCTCGTCGCGCGCCATCATTACGCGCGCCACTTCAAGCATAACACCCACACCAGAAGCGTTATCAAACCCACCAGGAGAGCGGTTCTCCGTCAAATTAATTTGCAAAAGCAACAGGCAAAAACTTGTAATCCCAGCAAGACCCCAGACAATGTAATTCGGTAGCCAAATGAGAGCAATAACCTTAACCAGCATTACAATCGTCAAGGCAATAAGTCCGACAATTGCGATACCATAAGCCATCATCCGCACAGCAATGGGTAATACTTGTGATTTAGAGTCGTAGTGTGCGACAAACAAGAAAACAGGCGTATTATTGTCTCGGTTTGCATTGTTTGTTGCAATGATGTTCTCTGTACGATGTCTCCTACCGACATCATATAATCCCTCAAGCCGTTTTTGCCACTGCGTAAAGAACATCGCTATCGTAAGACTCAGTACGCAGGCAAAGCAGACAGGGATCGGAAATCGTTCACCGAACCACGGCACAGTTAAAATGATCAGTAGAAAGAGCGCGGAAAGGATACGTGGCAAGACTTCAGCAGGGAACTTCGTAAATACGAACGGTTCCCATGACACATCGAGTCCTAATTCAGTGAATTGCTCAACGATATAGTCTTGTGTTTCTGCCTCGCCTGCGCTACCCACCAACCTCGGAATGGCGAGTTGTGTGATGTGATGGGACGCACACTGTGCGTCATAGGTGTGGCTTGTATGCATAACGGAACTTCTTCTATTTCTTCGTTACTGCGAAAACTTAGCCCGTAATGAAATGGAGGGCGGATTTAAGACAAGCACTTGATTGATAATCCTGTGGCGTTACTCCGCAAGGTAAATTAAAAACCCAACTCCGACCGGAACCGTCTCCCCAAACGTCCCTTGAGGGTTCCAGCAATTTTGCGTTCTGATTGTGCGATGTTGTGTAACTCTACGGGGTCGTTTTCGAGATCGTATAACTCGGTTACATCGTTGTAGTTTTCGATGAGTTTATGGGTCGCCGTGCGGATACAACGGAAGTTTCGGAGCGCACTCACGGTTTCGGTGCGATGCGTTTCAGTTTCACCGCGAAGGACAGGCGCAATAGACTTGGCATCAATACGCTGCAACACCGGCACGCCAGCGAAGTCGCATATCGTAGGGTTCAGATCAATCAACTCAACCAAACTGTCTGAAACCTGATTTTTTGGAATACCAGGTCCAGCAACAAGAAGTGGTACGCGCAACGACGCTTCATAGGCGACACTTTTGGTGTAAAGCCCGTGGTCACCAAGCATTTCACCGTGGTCACTTGAATAAATGATATAGGTATTGTCAAGCATTCCACGTTGTTCAAGTGCCCGCAGCATTTCGCCGATCTGATCATCAATGAGTTCCGTCGCGGCGCAGTACTGTTGGCGTGTCACAGTAATATCTTCTGGACTGACATTAACAACGCGTCGTTTTACCCATTCAGGCTTTCCATCCATATTATCAACGATAGCAGATGGCATCTCGGCATTCCGATACTTGTCGCCATATTCAGTGGGCGGATCGAACGGATCGTGCGGTCCAACGAAACTGACGAACATGTGCCACGGGAAGTCGTCCGGAATGGTCTCAATAAATTCGGTTGCGCGTCTGCCGATGTAGGTGTCGGCAAAATCTTCCGTAGAGAGGACAGAATCGTGGGAACCGTTTTTGATCCAACCGCCGCCACTGCGTTTCCGATAGTCTTCGTGGAATGCCTTAAGTACTCCTTTTTCCTGAAGATAGTGCGTATAAGGACCGATAGGTGTTGGTGAACTACCAGCGTGCATCTTGCCTTCACATTCCTCTGGATGTGTGAATCCCCAACTGTAGGTACGGGGGCGGTCGCCGTAGCGTCCGTTATAGCCGTCAGGCTTGGCAAGATCCAGTTTGCCGACACATCCGACGCGATAGCCGTGGTCGCGGAGCTGTTGGTAGTAGGTTGGCACGGTGGCGGGCAGAAAACTTCCGTTGTCCACTGCTCCGAGTCGAGACGGTTGCAGTCCGGAGGCGAGTGCAATGCGGGACGGCGCACAGACCGGGGCATTCACCGTGCAGTTCGGAAAACTGACTCCTGTTTCTGCCAACCGTCGCAAATTCGGGGTATTGAGGACAGCAGGCGCATCTTCAGCAGTTTCGAGATAGTCATACCGGTGCTGGTCGGACATGATAAAGAGAACATTCGGTCTATCGGTTTTTCGATTCATTTATAATTACCCTATTGGAACGCTTTGGTAGCATGCTATATGGAATTTCTCACTTTTTAATTTAGCATCATTATAGATGATAATGTTCTCATTTTCAACTAAAAAATCGGACTAAAACATGCGCGAACTTCTTGCCAAAATCTATCGGGTATGTTATTATGTCCTCATAATTCTTAAAAAGGAGACTGACATGGCAGTTTTTTTACATACACGGGTTCGCGTCAGCGACCTTGACGGTTCTATCGACTGGTACTGTGATCACTTGGGATTTAAAGTCCTCAGTCGGAGCGATAAATCCCCAGCAGGCAACCAGATCGTACACCTCGAACTTCCGGGAAACGCACACACCTTGGAGTTAACCTACTCACCGGATTTTGAACTTCAGGTCCAAGAAGACTTGATGCACTTTGCTATTGGTGTCCCGGATATTGTCGAATTTTGCGACGGGTTAGAGAAGGCAGGATTGGAAATTTGGCCCGATGAATGGCGCGAGCAATTCACATCGGGTGGCATGAAAATGGCATTCATCACCGATCCCGACGGCTATGAAGTCGAAATTTTAGAACGGGCAGATGCCTCTGGCGACCCGCTTGACGTGCTTGACGAATCTTAAATTGTAACTTGTAGGTTGGGTTGAACGAAGAGAAACCCAACAAAACCGGTTAGACGTAGGGCCAGAACTGATTCCATGCCGTCAACCAATCTTTTGCTCGACTTTCAACGGTGACGGGACCTGTTATTTCAATCCCTTGTCGTCCTTTGAATTCTGCAAGTTTATCTACGCTTCCGAGTTCGATTTTGATTGTCGTTGGCGCATCAGGGACGTAAGGCTTAACACGCGTTAAATCTGTGAGTGCCTCTCTCGCCGCGTCCTCGATCAATTGACGGGCACGGACAGGTGGGAGTTGTCGTGCGCTAAATCGACTTAATCCCTGTTTAACAGCGACCGTAGGCAGTGCGTCGCCGAGGAGTTCTTTGGCTTCTCGGCAGACTGCCGCATCGCCTGTAACAAGCGCGATCGGAACACCATAAGCACCGTTGAGCGCAGCATTTACGCCCGTTTCACCCACCAAATCGTCGTTGAACCAGAGGTTCCGGTATTGCACACTGGAAATGGTATGGCAGAGAACGCCATCAGGCGTGCCATTACGGGCGTGCATACCGATAAGTAAACACGCATCACAACCATTTTTCCACATATCCTCGTAGCGTCCCCATCCGTGATGTGCCACCCATTCACAATCTGGGTGAATCTTATCCGGGATAAGCGAATTAAAGGTCCAACCTTGTCCTGCACCGTGGCAATCCACAACGACAATTTCTGTCGCGCCAGCGGCTTTCGCACCGCGCACTGCGGCGTTAATCTCTTCCGTATAGAGGTGTCGTCCTTCTTCAAACATCGCCGCACCGCCGCTCACCTGATCCCACACGACGATGCCACTAACACCTTCCATATCCGACATAATGAGTACTTGCACTGTTCTACTCCGTTCTGTATGCTTTCCCATCAGTATAGAGGCGTAGTCCTTAAAATGCAAGTGAAAAATTAGGCATGTTCTTACACATAACATACGCGTCTTTAAGTATACTGAAAACTTCCCCTCCGAAAAATGAATTTTGACATGTGCTTCCTATTGTGATATAATTTTGATTATTAAAAATGTTGAACCTCATACGAAACACTATCTGATACACATCTTAATTTTGCTGATATGGATACAATTAAAACAGAAGTCTACAATATTATAGAAGGGGCAATCCACGCTGCAGTTGCGGCAGGAGAGCTCGCTATATCCGAAATACCCACTATCCCGTTTTCACCCACCAAAACGCCTGAACACGGCGATATCGCTACCCCCGTTGCATTAGGCCTTGCAAAACAAGCGAGGATGGCACCGCGCGACATCGCTGAGATAATTGTTAAACACATAGACCCCGATACCCATGCGATGATCCGCCAAATCGACATCGCCGGTGCAGGCTTCATCAATATCCACCTCTCCGACAACTATCTCTACGACACACTCCACACAATCGCAGCGATGCAGTCGGCATACGGCACTTGCGAGAAAGGTGCCGGAAAGCAGGTCCAAATAGAGTTCGTTAGTGCCAACCCGACGGGTCCCCTTAACATTGTTAGCGGGCGCGCTGCAGCCGTTGGAGATACACTTGTTAACCTCCTAAATGCTATCGGCTATCATGCAATTCGTGAATTTTATGTCAACGATGCCGGTGGTCAGGTCCAACGGCTCGGTGAATCCATAGACATCCGCTACCGACAGGCACTCGGTGAAGAAGGATTGGAAATTCCAGAAGGCGGGTATCAGGGCGACTATATCCGGGAGTTCGCAGAAACGATCGTCGAAATAGACGGAGATAAGCATCTCGGACTTAAAACAGACGAACGGATAGCACGCTTCCGAGATAAAGGCATCGCACACATCTTAGCACAACAAAAAGCATCTTTAGAACGTTTCGGTGTCAATTTTGATGTCTGGTCCAGTGAAAGAGCCATTCGTGAGAGCGGGAAACCGGAGGGAATCATTCAACTGTTTCAAGAGAAGGAATACCTCTACGAAGCCGAAGACGCGACATGGTTTCGGATGACGGATTTTGGCGACGATAAAGACTGCGTTGTCATCCGGCGCGACGGCGAATATACCTATTTTGTACCGGATGCCGCTTATCACCGTGATAAGTTTGACAGAGGCTTCACGACTGTCATTGACCTACTTGGACCAGACCATCAGGGACATATTAGCCGTCTCAAAAACTTTGTAAAAGCCCTCGGTTTACCTGATGATTGGCTCGAAATATCTATCATTCAACAGGTGAATCTTGTGGACGCAGAAGGCAATCGATTAGATATGTCCAAACGGCGTGGACAGTTTTATACCCTTGATACTCTTATCGACGAACTCGCAGAGGCTGTCAGTGAGCAATTTGCAGTCGATGTCGCGCGGTATTTCTTTCTCATGCGCGCCAACAGCAGTCACCTCGACTTCAATATGGAATTGGCTATCACACACGCCAGCGAAAACCCTGTCTTCTATATTCAATATGCGCATGCCCGATGCTGTAGCATTTTTGAACAAGGAGATGAACAGAGTATTACACCAAAACCCATTGAAGAAGTCTCCCTAAAACAATTGACTGAACCGATAGAACATGAACTGATCCGCAAGTTAGCCGAATTTCCATCAATCGTGCGCCTAAGTGCAGAGGCACGCGAGGCGCACCGCATCCCGCACTATCTATATGAACTGTCGGGCATTTTTCATCCCTACTACAATCAACATCGGGTTCTGGATCCGGCAGACATGAAAAAAACGCACGCACGGCTTATCCTGATACAGAGTGTGCAAACGGTGTTGAAAAACGGACTGACGCTTTTAGGTATTTCTGCGCCTGTCTCTATGTAACCGATAACTGATAACTATTACAGGAAAAAATATGGCAAAAGATTATAGACAAGTCGATAAGGCACATGTGTGGCATCCTTTGTTTCAACATCAACGCCTTGAGGAAACAGCGTTAGCCGTTTTTGAATCGGCGCACGGGACAACGCTTGTGGACGCAGAAGGAAACGAGTACTTAGATGCTTATTCCGCGCTATGGAATGTCAATGTCGGTTATGGCAGACAAGAAATCGCGGATGCAGTCTATGAACAGATACAGAAACTACCTTACTATCCACACTCACAGATTAACGTCCCCGCAACGATGTTAGCCGAGCAGCTTGCTGCATGCCTTCCGGGTGATTTGAATCACGTCTATTTTTGTAACAGCGGTTCGGAGGCGAACGAAACCGCGATTAAAATAGCGCGGCAGTACGGCAGACAAACCTATCCGGGTGAGAACCGCTACAAGATTATCAGTCGGTATCGTGGATACCATGGGTTTACGTATGGAGCAATGTCGGCAACAGGACAAGCCCGCAGACGGAAAGCTTTTGAACCGCTTGTTCCGGGATTTCCGCACGCGCATCCGCCCTACTGCTACCGATGCCCAATCGGTTTAGACGCTTCCACTTGTGGCATCGCGTGCGCCGATGATATTGAACGAATCATTCAAGGAGAAGGTCCCGAAACGGTAATTGGGATTATCGCAGAACCTATCATCGGTGGCGGCGGCGCGATCGTGTCCCCTGATGAGTATCTCCCAAAACTCCGGCAAATCTGTGACGATTACGGGTTGCTCCTCATACTTGATGAAGTGATTACCGGATTTGGACGGACCGGCAAAATGTTTGCGTGCGAACATTGGGGCGTACAACCTGATCTCATCACATTAGCGAAAGGGCTGACAAGTGGGTATCTGCCGCTCGGTGCTTGCGTCGCTTCAACAAAAGTCTTCAACGCGTTCCTCGGAGATACCGATGAGAATCGGGAATTTGCGCAGGTCTGTACTTATGGCGGACATCCGGTCGCGTGTGCTGCAGGGATCGCGAACCTGAAGATTCTCCAAGAAGAACGTCTCTGGGAAAATGCGGAAAAAGTCGGTACCTATCTGCTCTCAAAGTTAGAGACATTGTGCAAATTGCCCATCGTTGGTGATGTGCGGGGTAAAGGATTGATGATCGGTGTGGAACTCATCGAAACCGACGGCTCACATCTCGCAACAGCGAAGACAAACCAGATTGTCGGACAACTACGAGAAAAAGGCGTTATCGTTGGAAAAATCGGTCACGCTGTCGAGGAACCGGAAAACATTATTTACATCGCGCCACCACTTATTTTAACAGAAGCGGAGGCAGATAGGATATTTGAAACGCTACACCAAGTACTTGTCCAACAGGAATTTTAACTGGTGTCGCTTGGCAGTCGATATTTTATCTGCGTGCGTCGCGAGTGCGTATTGGAGTGCGTTTGAATAGGCACAGCTCCCTTCTTTCTCTGGGATTTTGGCGACAGCGGCTCGGACGATTTTTTTGGAAGTCTCAACGTTGAAACGGACATTATCAAGGATCATCTCGGTTGTCACGTTATCGTGCTCAGGGTGCCAACAATCGTAATCGGTAGAGCATGCAAGGACAGCGTAACACATTTCAGCCTCGCGAGCGAGTTTGGCTTCAGGTGCCGCTGTCATCCCGATAATGTCGAACCCGAAGCGTCGGTAGAGTTCAGACTCCGCTTGTGTAGAAAACGCCGGCCCTTCCATACAGATGTAGGTGCCGCCGTTATGGACATGGGCCCCGACTTCCGCAGCTGCTGTGGATAAAAACGTGCTGAGTTGTGAGCAGAAGGGGTGCGCGAGACTTACGTGAGCAGCGATACCGTCGCCGAAAAAGGTAGATTTCCGGTCCTTGGTGTGGTCATAGAGTTGATCAGGGATCACAAAATGGCGAGGTTCAATATCTTGTCGCAGACTCCCGACGGCACTCACGGAGATAAGCCACTCGACACCTAAAGACTTTAAAGCATAGATATTGGCGCGGACATTAATATCAGACGGAAGCAATCGGTGTCCAACACCGTGTCGCGGTAGAAACACAACGGGTTTCCCATCAAGGTTTCCGAGGATCAGAGCGTCGCTCGGTTTACCGAACGGGGTTTCGACCTCGATTTCTTCGATATCTGTTAAGCCTTCCATCTGATAAAAACCGCTGCCGCCAATAATTCCGATACGCATTTTTTGTCCTTTCACAAGACATGAATGAAGAATATCTTTTAGAGTTAGGAATAATCATCAATTGTTAGAAAAAGCATTTGACAACTCATCAACTATTATATACAATAATCTAATATGGCATTATTGCACTGTGGTAATTTAACACTTGAAGGAAAATCGAGTTCCGCCGTTGCTACTTACGTTCGCGTAAAAGAGCTAGACCTCGTTTTCGATTTAGGCAGATGCCCGATGAATTTCATCGGGATCGGCAACGTCTTCATTTCGCACTTTCATCTGGATCACTATTTTGGATTGCCTATCTATATAAGTCAACGTTGGCTTTCGGGTATACCGCCGGGGAATATCTATGTTCCGTGGAAAGGTTCTAAACAACTGATGCACATCCTCGATAGAATCTCCGCTTTGGATACAGGCAGAGGTTGGGCGTATCAAATCACGCCGGTTCGTATAGGTGAAGCAATCCCGTTTCGGCAGAATTTAGTGGCACACATCTTGCCCGGCAACCATAGTGTCCCCGCTGTCTCTTACCTGATTTGTGAGGTTCGGAAAAAGTTGAAGCCGGAATTTCAGCATTTGTCAGGACGGGACATCGTGGAATTGAAACGATCAGGAGTTGAGGTCACGACGGAGGTGCAATTGCCGTTAGTCGCGTATCTTGGAGATACACGGAGTATCCCGATTGATGCGCATCCGTTGCTGAAGCAGTGCAAAGTGCTAATTTGTGAATGCACGTTCATCCTACCGGAACATCGGACCCGTGCCAAGAAGACGATGCATTTACACCTTGAGATGTTACCTTCGATGTTAGCGGATATTGAGAGCGAACATATCGTCCTCACTCATTTCTCCCGTCGCTATACGCCAGAACTGATCCGTCAAAAAGTTTATAATTATTTACCACCAGAAGAGCGTTCCCGCGTTCAGTTGTTTATCTAACCCCAAAGCATCTGATTAGGCTGAGACCTGCTGCGCATCTCCGCCTGCTCGTTCCATATAGAGCTGCGTTGTCAAACTTGCCCAGATAGGTGTCAACATAGCATATATCAGCGTTTGTACACCAACGATCGCTCCAATTGTTGAAAACTTAGGGGCATTCTCTAAAGTTATTTCTGCATAGCCAAAGAAAAAGAAACTAATGAACTTTCCGGGTAGCAATATTTCACGCATCGGGATAAACTCTGGAACAGCAAAAGAGAGAAGCACCAGCGTTAAACCGAGCAGCATAGAAGTGACCACTGTAGAGACCCAAGCAAGCAGTAGATATATCCTGAAAAACCGCCGCCATGTCCCACCTACCAGTTCACTACTCCGCCGAAGCGCACCAATTGCTGACAGGTTTTCAATCATAAGCCCTTGGTTATAGAGACTCCATTTCAGAATAAAATAGATTATGAAAACAAACCAAGCAACCGTAATACACATGAGAACGGAAAATAGGATAGAACCATAAGAAGGATCCAGCGTTTCAGAGATAAGGAAACCGGCAAGTAAAGGTACCGCTGATGTAAGTAACACGATTAAAAAAGCGATTCCCAAAATAGGAGCCGTTTTGCGGAGTGTCTGTTGCCAAACCGCTTTGAAAGTCATATCTATGCCATTATGACGCTGCACTATAGTGAAAACGAGAGGACACATTGCTAACCATAACAAACCAACCGGAACAGAAGAAAAGCCGAAATGCATCCCCCATCTTACATCTTTTACATTTATTGATTGTGCAGGCGCGGGCGGCGATGTAGTAGCAAGGCTGCTTGCGGTGCTTATAGCCCATTGCTCTTCGGGAGACATTAATTTGGCAAATGGAAGTATTCCCAGATAGAACAGGAAGTTGATGATAATTAGGGGGAACATCACTTTCCAAAACAGACCGAGGTTGTTTCTATAATCTCTGAATATCCTTGACACAAGCCTTGGAAACTGTTGAGGCATAGCAACAGCTTCCCCCGTATCTTCCAATATGTTTTGCATGCTTCCACTTCTTTGTAAGGACCAGGAACCTCGCTCTATGACGTTGGTTAACGAGAACGCTTGATTTTGCCCCACGTCGTTGTTAGTTTATTTACAGCATCAACGGCGAGTCCTTGCGTCGCGAGTTTCATAATTTCATCTTCAGACAACGCTCGGTCAAAGATCATCACCTCATCAATAATCCCTTTGAAAAAGCGGTTGCCGCCACAACAGTCAACCCAGCCGATATTTAGCACGCCGATCTCTTGTTCCACGTGCGGAATGTCGTTGATACCTTTCTCCAAACCGTCGGCATCGCTATAGATATAAAGCGTGGCATGCTTCGGTTCAATCGCCATTGCCGCGAGTGCCCATTCTTCCATCGGGATCTCTGGTCCACCATCCCATCGCCATGTTTCAGCGGAATTATTATTCCAGACATAATGGAGGAAATCATTGTCTCCGAAGATGAGTTCCGTCGCGGTTGGAGTTCGAGATCCAACGATCCCTGCCCACGCGGAGGCTTTCCACCCATTAATCCATGCAGCATAAGTCGTCGTTTCAGTGATAACTTTGTATTTGGGGATATGGATTTTCTGCGAACCGCCATCTAATTCGACCCCTTTGCCGATGCGCGCATTTACCCATTTGGGGCCTCCGATGACTTCTCCATCGTGTTTACCGATACTATCGGTAGCATCACCATCAAGTGGCCAATAGTTAATCAACCCGTCGCGGAGATCCGCAGCACCAGAGAGGCTGAAACACATAACGAGACAAAGCGACAAGAGTATGCAGCGGAGTCTCCATCCAACACAAGAATCGGACGAAGTTTTGGTCTCAAACATTTCAGTAAACATAGTCCCCTTTCCACCTTCAAGGTAAACTTCAAATAAGTCCTTAAAGCCGCAATATAGGGTTGTGTTTGTAGGGACGAGATCTATGAACGATAGTAAAACTCTGCGACCTCGCCCTACAAATACACGACCACCATGTTATGCCAAACACCGTAGGGCAACCGAGAGAAAACGTAGCGGTTTCCCTAAACTTGGGATTATCTGCTTATACCGGGATGTGAACTTGCATCCTGGTCGGAGGTTCCGGCTTCCTGTTCCTCGTAGAACTTGTAGCCGTCTTCATCCTGATCAAGTTCATACTGGCGTACTTGCTGCTCAGCTTCACGAAGGTAAGGTGTATCGCCTTTTGTAATGCTCATATAGGCTTTGAAAGCTTCATAAGCGGCACCGAATTCACGGATAGAACGATAGCAGACCGCCTGCTGGTAAACAGCTTCGTTTCGCCATGTAGACTCAGGAGCGAGTTCAAACAGATTGTCATACGCCTCAATTGCGCGTTCGTAGTCACCGTTCTGCTGAAAGAGCTCTCCGGTTCGGAACAACGCGTCTGCGGCGGCGAATTTCTTATGTGATAAGTCTCTCGCCAACGTTTTGTAAGCATTAATGGCACGCGGGTAGTTGCGAAGTTTCCGCCAGTTGCTCGCAATCTGTTGAAAATTCTGGACCACTTGGTCGCTATATCCCATTACCCACATATCAGCAGGTGTGATCTTTCGACCGGTTTTTTGGTATTCAACCGCCTTCTTATTGCGAAACTTATCAATTTCATCTTTCAGTTCGTTAATTTCCTGTAAAATATCCGCTGTCTGCTTTAGAAGTGTTCTCGCTTGGGAAGCCTCGTAAGAATCGGAAAATTTATCAGTGACAGCCACAAAGGCGGGCCATCCACCGAGATAGTCAAAAAGCGTGTAGAAATAGACGTTGCCAACCTGGAATTGCGCCTGTGCTGCTTTGGAATGTTCAGAAAATTCTTCAACCAATCGCTCGTAATTGCGGATGGCTTCGGTGTGATTCTCTAAACTTTCATAAGCACGCGCGACCTCGTAGAGTGCCTCTGCAGCAATGTTAAAGGTCTCATCTGTCGGGGTACTATCGTAAATAGCTTTATAGTTTTGGTATTCAGCCCGCTTGGCTTTAATGACTTCGCGGTTTTTCCGGATATTCGCGGTACCAGCTTTTGCTTCGTTCGCGTAATATCCAGTAGGATCCAGAGCGACAATCGCTTGGTAATGTTCAGTTGCTTTATCCCAATCGTAACGGCGCTTATAGATTCTGGCGATCTGGTAATGTGCGCGTTGTGCGTACTTTCCTTTCGTATCGCGTTCAATAACTTCCAAATAGAGTGTCATCGCTTTATCGTAACGCTCCTGCTGCTTCTGGCGATTCTTCTCCATCTTTTCAGGGTCATCGTCACGCACTTCAGTAGTTTCTGCCTCGTCAAACGCAGTATCGGCATTCTGAAGCTTGGCACCGAGCGGAATAATACTACCCGGTGTGCACCCAATAATCGTCACTGCGAGAAAAGCGAATGCAAGGACGAGAAGAGCGGCTCGATCTATTCGGAGACCGAAGGCGTATGTGAAACGGTTCATGGTGAGTCCTCCTTAGGAAAATAGAAATATGCCGGTATATTTCAGTCAGAGAAACCTAACTGGTCGGCATTCCGTTCATCATTCTTAACATTATACT
>VXZK01000096.1 GCA_009845545.1 Candidatus Poribacteria bacterium | reverse complement strand
AATCAGCGATAGCATCCTCTAGCTGACCCAGTTCCGCTTTCACATTAGCCCTATTATTGTAAGGGTCAGGGTCATCTGGATCAATTTCTATTGCTTTGCTATAATCAGTGAGAGCATCGTCAAATTTGCCCAATTCAGATTTCACAGAACCTCGATTGTGGTAAGCAATCGCTAAATCAGGCTGTATGCTGATTGCCATATCAAAATCAGCAATCGCAGATTCATATTGACCTAATTCAAACTTTGCAAGTCCACGATTATAGTAGATGAGTGCTTCACCGGGCAGAATGCTGATTGCCATATCAAAATCAGCAATCGCAGATTCATATTCCCTCTGTTCGGCTTTCTGAACCCCTTTTGAGTTATAAAATTTAGCATCACGTTCCTGTACGCGAGGAATATTTACTCGGGGAACAGCTAGTTGTGATTTACTATGGCTCTCCATATTCCCGAAATCGTAATAGGTGCCATGAATACCCATGATAATCCTCTCTTATTTTGGAAAAATTCACTACTTAGGGTAATTTCCAGTTCCCAGTCCCTTATCCCCTGCTATGGTGGAAGGGTGGTAGAAACAGCGGGAACTGTTCGTAGCAGTGCCCCCCGAGAACCGGTTTAAATACTATATCATACAAACACAAAAATTGCAAATTTCTTTTTTATCCCCAATCATAAAGTTCACAAATACGTGACGTGCTGTGCCAAGTTCCAATGGCGGCACTAAACGCAAGGTCTTCCGCACAAGTCGCGTTCTTACGGAGGTCAAGAATGATCGGCATTGAGTTTGGTGAATTTAACGTAAACCGACCAAGTTGTATCTTTATCTAATTCGTTCATTGGCTTGTAACCACATTATTTATTTTATTTCTTTCTCGTTTCTAATTCTATGCCCCTCTTTAATGCGAAGAATCTGGTTTGATTTTAGATTAGAAAACCGTTCTGTGCGTCCGCTTTGCCAGTGGATTTCGAGGGTGTCAACCTCTGAATTTTCTCCAAGTCCAAAATGAACGCGCAAATCGCTTTGCGAAAGATAACTTGCACCGCTACGCACCTCTTTGAAAAGAGACAGTTCTCCCGCTTTCACAACTATCTTTGTGCCGATACCTGATGCGTTGCTCTGTGTGCTAATGGGCTGGATTGTCAGCCAATGATTGCTATTACCACCCTCGTTTCTGAGGAGCGTTGCAGGTTGGTTGGAATTATTGAGAAAAATATCAATGTCCCCATCATTGTCGTAGTCACCGAACGCTGCACCGCGGCTAACCTTCTTGGGCAATTGTGCCAATCCGACTGCAGCAGAAGCGTCGGTAAAATGGTAAGTGCCGTTTTGTTGGCGTGTGTTGCGGAAAAGTAGGTCAGACTGTGGATAAGTGCTGTCCGAGAAAAGCGCGATATTTTCCTGAAGATGTCCATTTGCAACAAAGATGTCCAATAGACCATCGTTGTTGTAATCAAAAAATTCGACTGCCCACTTAAAATACGGTAGCGTCACTGCGCCAATCCCTGAAGTAAAAGAGACATCGAAAAAAAAGGCAGTACTCTCATTTTGATAAAGGACCACTGGCAGTGAAGACGCATTGCTAACAACGAGATCAAGGTAGCCGTTGTTATCATAATCACCGAACGCGCTGCCCATACCGCTTCCGGGAAAGCCGTTCCCATCATAGCCTGTGCCGGTAAGGTCGGCAGTCTCAGTAAAAGTGCCGTCCCCGTTGTTCCGGTAGAGAAGATCTGCCTCCATATCGTTAGCGATATGAAGGTCTGGATACCCATCGTTATCGTAATCCCCGACTGCAACCGCGAGACCGAGCGCGCGATGTGAGATTCCCGCTGCTTCGGTGACATCCGTGAAGGTGCCATCGCCGTTATTGCGATAGAGGATGTCAAGTTCGCTAACAAAATGGCTGCCGGCAATCTGATCCGTCGGGCTACAATACGTTCTGATACCCCGTGTCTCCCACCAGCGATTCTCTTCAACCGAAAATTTCATGTAGTTGACGACATAGAGGTCAACATCGCCATCATTATCGTAGTCGAGAAAGGCACAACTTGTTCCCCAGCGTTCATCGCCAACCCCTGCTTTTTGCGTAACATCCGTAAAAGTGCCATCGCCATTGTTATGGTACAAGATATTGGGTCCGTAGTTGGTTACATAAATTTCAGGGTAGCCGTCATTGTTGATATCGGCAGCAGCACACCCGACACCATAACCGGTATCTCCGACACCTGCCTTCTGCGTGATGTCGATGAAAGTGCCATCGCCGTTATTTTGATAGAGTTTGTTTTCTGGGAGATGTCCGTGAGAATGTTTTTCATCAACTGGTGGTGGGATATGCGTCGCATTCACTATATAAAGGTCGAGAGCCCCATCAAGGTCAAAGTCAAAGAAGAGTGCCCCGGATCCGAGGGTTTCAATAAGATACTTTTCGCCGGTTCTGCCGTCAATATGCCGAAACGTGATGCCTGCAGCGGCAGTCGCGTCAACGAATTGGACTTCGGCGGGAACAGGCATACTGAAAATAAAAGAGAAAACGATCCAACAGCAGTATCTCATTTGTTCTTAGAATACTCTTTCTGTTTTTCACGTGCACGTCGCGCCTCATTTTCTAACCCAAGGGTATCACAAACTTCGGAAAGCGTATCCCAATAGTTTGCCTCAGTCGGAGCAAGACGGACAGCGGTTCGGGCGTGGGAGAGAGCCTTGTCCAAGTCCATCTTCAATTCGGTATAGCAGACTGCAATGTTATTATGCGCAATAGCGAGTTCCGTATCGGTAGCGAGTGCCTGCTGATACGCTGCAATCGCGAGGTCAACTTTTCCGTGTTTATGGTAAGCATGTCCCAAGTTGTAATGTGCAGTTGCTAAGTTGGGATCGAGCGAGATAGCTTGTTTATAGGTTGCCACTGCATCCTCAAATCGGTGCCGCGCGAGGTAAACGATGCCGAGATTGTTATAGCCTCTTGCGTCATCCGGGTGCTTTTTCACCCACATTTCGGCTTTTTCGAGGAGCGGATCTGTTTGACGGAGCCGTTTAAAAAACGCCATTGCTGTGGCAGCCTTTTCCTTTGCGCCGCGTTTGACGTAAATCTGAGCGAGTTGATAGTGTGCCTCCGTATAATCCACCTGAATTTCAATTGCTTTCTCAACAGCGGTGATCGCTGCATCTAAACGTCCGTGTTTTGTATGGACTTTACCTAAACCGAGAATCGCGCTGGCACTTTTTGGGTTGAGGCGTGTGGCTTTTTTATAGGCGCGTGCGGCCCCTTCAAGCTCGCCCTGTTTTAAGTGGACTTCACCGAGTCCGGTATAGGGATCCGCCCATTCTGCGTCAATAGCAGTCGCGCGTTCAAACGCTTCAGCAGCGCGTGAGAATGTCCCTTTCTTTAGGTAAACGATTCCGATGTTATAATGCAGTTCTGCTGTCATGGGAGACAGCTTAAGTGCCTTCTGATAAGCATCAAGTGCGGCATCGTATTGCTTCAATTCGGAATATGCGACACCGAGTTTGTTGTAAACGATAGGGGAATTTGGCGCAAGCGCGATGGCTTTTTTGTATTCGGAGATCGCCTGCTCGAATTCTCCGAGATTATGGTAGGTGGTCGCACGCTGATAGTGCTTTTCAGCGGTTGAAACGTCGGATAAAGTTGTGTTTCCAAAAGCACCGAAGATAATAATAAATAGGACGAAATATTTTAGCATACGCTTCCCTCCAATGTAAGGACAGCGTTTGCCCCGCCCTATAGTATGTTGCGTTAGAGTCAGCGCGCGTTTCAATTTGAAGCCACGGTAGATGCGATCTGTGACAGTGCCGGTTTATTCGATAAAATTTTCGCGCTTGAGAAGCAGCGTAAGCATCTCTTTGATTTCGGTGTATCGTGCTGCTAAAATATTGAGTTCTTGTCGAAGATCTCGATTCTCTTTCGTGAGTGTATCTACTTCTGCTTGTAGTCTGCCATTTTCTCGTTCAAGGATAGCGATTCTTCGGAAGAGCCAAGCGAATCCGATGATTCCGATGCTTACGATGCCTAGGTCAATAACGGTGATTCCAAACCAGCTGAAGTCCATTTTTGGCTTCCTTATAACATAACAGTATATATGCGATGTGATGTGTTGGTATTTTGTCGGGTTCAAATTGATAGGTTTTTAGGGACGAGGCAACCTCGCCCCTATGAAGGACAGTCTGGATAAAGGGTCAGTCGCGATCCGTTTTAATACTCGCCCAGGTTGTCGCGAGTTTTTCTGCGGGTTCCACGGGTAGAAAATCCCCAGTCATAATTTCTTCAATTTCTGCCTCGGTAATGATTCTGTTAAAGAGAAATACTTCGTCGATGATACCGGTGAAAAATTCTTCGCCGGGGTGACGAGCACCCACCATTACTGAACCATCAATTTCATCAACAGGAGACGGTTTAGCCCCACCGCCTGCTTTTTTTCCGTCGTTATAGATAACAATTTCGGATTTGGTATCATGGGTCACGGCAAGATGGACCCAGTCGTCGGGTTGAATGTCATCGCTGACGGCTCTTTGCCCCCAAGCACCGGATGTCGTAAAGATGTAGGTTTTCTTGTCGCCGCTTTTTAAGATTGATGCCCATTTCAAGGACCCCGCTGTCACCATGTAATTCCACTCCCGAATTTGGGCAGCGTCACGCTTAACCCAAAAAGCCATAGAGAACTGTTCTCTTAGCTGTAAGGTGTCGTTGATAGGCACCATTACATGTTGGCCCTTTGTGCCATCAAACTCCAATGCTTTGCCGAACTGCCCATCGACCCATGTAGGATCTTTGATAAGTTCGCCATCATGACCATGCACGGATCCATCGGCGGCATCACCGCCCTTTCCTTCATCAAATGAGAGGTATAAAACGAGGGATTTGTCATCCAATCCTGCATATAGAGAGGTCGTAAGGGTGAATAGGACGAATATTGCAACAAGTACCCCAATAAATTGTTCACATTTGCGCACAGTGCATTCCTCCTTTAATCATAGAAGTACGGTAAGACTTGCCAAAACAACAAATCGGATATTAAATTTGGACGACCGCGCAATTACTCGGTTGGTGCGAGGCAGATAAATTTAGCAGGCACCACATTTCTTACAAACGGTCGTATCACATTCGCTGGTCATAAAACCTTTTTCGTGCTTGTTGAATTCAAGTTGTAAGAATTGAGGTTTAACATTCAGATCAAGATGGTCCCACGGATTGACTTCATGTAGTGGGCGTTGGCGTGTCGCGTAAAAATCTGGCATTATCCCGTGTTGGCGGAAGGCTTGGTTCCATGATACACCGTTCGCAAGTTCAAGAATCACCTTTCCAAGCCGCCGGTCACCGCGTGCGAAGGCGGCTTCTTGGTGCGCGAGTCTGGCACTTGCAGACCCGACTTTTATACTCCCAAGTTGATTAATTTCACGTTTCAGGAAATCCAGTTTGCGTGAGATGGTTTTCGGGGGTTCCATTGCTACCCATTGGAAAGGTGTATGTGGCTTCGGTACCATCGGTGAGATGGTAAAACTGATACGGGCAATGCGCCCTGTCCGCTTCGCATGCGGGAGCAGGATTGTACGCATCTCTTTTGCCATATCTACGATCGCCTGAACATCTGCAGGCGTTTCATGGGGAACACCGATGAGGAAATAAAGGCGAAGGTTAAGAATATCACGCTTCAACGCTTCCTCAAAAACGTGATAGAGTTGCTCGCGCGGAATCGCTTTATTGACGACCTTTTGAAGTTCTTCAGTGGCAACTTCTGGGGCTATCGTGATAGTCCCTTGTTCACTGTCCGCGAGTGCGTCGAGCAAGGGCGCACGGACAGTTTCAGCGCGGAGTGAAGCACAAGAGATACGGAACCCACGTTCGACGAGACCTGTAGCGATCTCGTCGATGTGCGGGTGGTCAGAAATAGAAGCACCGACCAGTCCGATCCTATCCGTAATACCGCGTGCGCGTTCTGCGAGTGCAAGTGTGCTTTCCACAGAACGCCGCCTTGGCCATCGGCGAGCATAATCGGCAACACAAAAACGACACTGTCTACCACACCCGCGCACGATTTCAATGAGATGTGCATTCGCGAATTCAGTGTTCGGTGTATGGATATGTGTACAAGTTTCAACATCGTCAAGTCCTGGAACAGCCCCGGCTTGAATTTGGGGCGGGACACCCGGTTTTGGGGAGACCGCCTCAATCGTTCCATCATCGTGATAGGTTACGTCGTAAAGACTCGGCACATAAAGCCCCGGAACAGTCGCTAACGTTTCGAGTAACTCACGCTTCGGGGCACCAGACTGTTTCCACGCGTTAAAATGCGCCATGAGTTGATGAACGACAAGTTCGGCTTCGCCAACAACGAAGACATCAACGAAATCAGCAATCGGTTCTGGATTATAGGAGATATTGATACCGCCAGCGACAACGAGCGGATCCCATTCTGTACGTGCTGCAGCAAGCGGTGGTATATTTGCGAGTTGTAAAGTGCGCGGAATATTTACGTAGTCCGATTCGAAGGAGACAGAAAATCCGATAATATCAAACTGGTTGAGTGCTGTTTGGGTTTCAAACGAGAAAAGCGGCTTTTTCTGTCTGACAAGTTTCTGAATGTAACTCGTCTCTGGCACAAAAACGCGTTCGCAAGCGGTGTCCTTTCGGGCGTTGAGAGTTGCATAGATAACCTGAACACCGAGACTTGACATCCCAAGTTCATAAGTGCTTGGATAGACAAGGGCGAATCTGTTCGGTTTTCTGAAATTATGATGCGCAGTGTGTTCTTCGCTGCGGAGATGTTGGTAGTGCTGGCGTAGATCCACTATTTCCTCATGTGTAATAAGGTGCGCTCGAAAGCGCACCTACGAAGTAAAACAACGGGACACGCTTGGAAGGCGCGTCTATAAGCAAAAATGTGAAAGCGACATACGTTACATTGTGTTATCAAAACGCAATGCAACTTTAACCATGGTTAAGGAACCCAATCAATATATCTCACTGACTTTTAAAAAATTGTACGGATAGGAGACGATATAGCCCTCATGCTTATTTGTCGTTCCGGTTTCTTTTTTGAACGCGTAGAAAGGCTGGGATTTCCCAGTCTGTATCGCGCTGCTGTGCCCCTTGATCCCTTCTCCGGGCGGGTTTGCGTCCGCTGTCTTGTGGAGGTTGCTCTTGCTCCACAGGTTGCTCTGGTTCTGGTCTCTGTCTGCGGGTTGGCGTAGCAGTTCTATTAGATGACACTCTCCCCCCCGGTCGGGTCCTGCCTGCCCTTGCCATACGCTGTTCCGATAAAGCAGATGGCTGCCGCTGATAAACATCTGCGTCATCATATCGTGCGGATGGGTTTCCAGTACCTGATGTCTCGGCCCCGGGTGCGTATCCGGCATCAGAATCAAAGCCTGTTGCGATGACAGTCACAAGGACTTCATCGTCGAGTTCCAATTCATCTTTGTAAACGAGACCGAAGATAATTTGCGCTTCGGGTGCGGTATCCTTAATAACCTGCATCGCTTCATCGAGTTCGTGCATCATGAAATTAGGAGGCGCGGTGATGTTGACAATCATACCGACAGCCCCAGCGATGTTGGTCTGTTCAAGAAGTGGGGAACTAATAGCCTGCTCGGCTGCGAAAGGTGCGCGATTATCGCCATTCCCATGCCCCATACCCATCAATGCGCTTCCCGCACCTCGCATAATGGATTCAACGTCGGCAAAGTCAACGTTAATTTCGCCTGATTCTGTAACGATGTCAGAGATGCTTTTTACCCCATGGAGGAGGATCTCGTCTCCAATGCGGAACGCCTCTCGAATTGGCAATTTTCTGTCCATCGTGTCAATAAGGCGCTGGTTTGGAACAACAATTACGGAATCGGCGGCTTGACGGAGTTCTTCAAGTCCTTCCTCGGCAATTGTGGCGCGGCGTTGGCCTTCAAAGTTAAAGGGACGTGTCACAACTGCGATCGTAAGTGCCCCGCGTTCTTTTGCTTGTGAAGCGATGAGGGGTGCAGCACCGGTACCGGTACCGCCACCCATACCGGCGGTAATGAAGACCATGTTCGCATTTTCGACGATAGTCTGCAGATGTTCTCTATCCTCCTCAGCAGCTTTTCGACCGATCTCTGGGTTGGCACCGGATCCTAAACCTTCGGTCGTATTAAGGCCGATCGGGATTTGAGTGGCACCGCGGCAGGTCAAGAGTGCTTGCTGGTCGGTGTTGACAGCATAAAACTCTATGCCGGTGATCCCGGCTTCAATCATACGTTTCACAGCATTGCCACCAGCACCGCCGACACCTATGACTTTAATTTTGGCACGTAAGTTTTCAAATTCCTCTTGTTCAAATTCTATCATGTTGGCTTTCAGTTACTATAACGAAAGACACAGCAACCTAATTCCTCCTATCGTTGTAGCCTCAATCCCTGACCGAGGTTCCTTCATAACTTTTGTGGGTTCGCTTTTTCACATTAAATTATACGCTATTAGAAAGGTTAAGTCAAGTGTTCCTGAAAGTCTAACTCGGATCAGACTTACTTTTTTAAGGAAGTAGACCTAATATCCGAACCATTCTTTGATGCGTTGCAGAAAATTTCCGACGCCACTATCGCGATGACGTGCGTCGTGTTCTTCCTCTTGCCGCCGTAAAGATTCACCATAAAGCGCGAGTCCGATCCCCGTCGCATACATCGGGTGATTCACTCGATCGGTTAAACCTTGTAACCCTCGTGGGTAACCTATCTGAACACGCAACTGCAGCATGGCTTCAGCCAGTTCTTGAAGACCATCCATAAGTGCCGTACCGCCTGTGAGAACAAGCCCCCCTGGCAGTGGGATGTCCCCCAATTCATAACCAATCACTTCTAAGATTTCTGCCATACGGTACTCAATAATTTGTGCAAGTTCAACGCGGTCGATGAAGCGCGGTGGGGTAGACTCACTCGTGACTGGAATAGACCGGGCTTCACTTGGATCAACTAACTCCGTCCAAGCGCAGCCGCGGTGAAGTTTTAGTTCCTCCGCTTCTGGAAGGGTGACTTTTAAGTATTGAGCGATGTCGTTGGTAACGTGCTGCCCGCCGACGGGGACTACTGCTGTATGTTGAATAGAATTCTCTTTATATATGACGATCTCGGTTGTTCCATCACCGATGTCAACCAAGGCGATGCCAACTTCACGTTCATCCTTTGAAACGATTGCCTGTGTTGCAGCCAGAGGGGCGGCGACAAGAGTTTCTACTATAGGCACGCCTGCCTTTTCAATACTATTGAGCAAATTCTGAATAGCCGTTGTGCCCCCTGTGATAATGTAAGCGTAAGCTTCAAGCCGTGCGCCAGACATCCCAATCGGTTCTCTGATACGGTCCTGAGCATCAACGACAAAATTTTGCTGGATTACATGCAATATCTCTCGGTCAGCCGGAATAGAAATCGCTTTTGCTGCTATCATCGCTCTATCAACATCGTCATGTGAAATTTCGTTATTCGCGACAGAAACAACCCCGTGGGATGTTTGTCCAATGATATGCTCACCGGAAATGCCGACACAGACAGCGTCTATTTTCACGCCTGCCATTAATTCCGCATTTGCAATCGCTTTACGGATAGCCTCCGCCGTTTGGTTAATATCAACAACAACACCTGCTCGAAGCCCTTCGGCGCGCGCATGACCAACACCAATCACCCCTAATCTTTCGGTGCTACCCTGCAACGTATTTCCAACAACTACTGAGATTTTGCTTGAACCGATATCAAGACCTGCAATAATATTTTGTTTTGGCATTTAATTGTTTTCACCTCCCTTTCCTATAAACATCTTAGACTTCAAGAACGATAAATAGGGATAGTACTTTATGCTTTTACCTATCAGTGTCTACGAAATAGGCACTATTCGCTTTCTGCTAATCCCCCTAAGTAGACGGTATCTTGAAATCTCGCGTCCAAGTAGGGCTGTGTTTCCCCTGAAGACTCTCTGATAAGTTGAAGCACTTGGATTTTGTGCTGTTTTAAAAACAGAGCGATATGGTGAAGCCCCAATTCGATCGCATCCGCAGCGAGCCAAACAGACACAGGGAAAGCGTCAAGTTGGAGTTTTATCTTCTGCGGATCGCTTGCATCGATACTTTCTATCTGGGTCGCAAGATTTCGTTCCTGAAGCAAGGCAGTCTTTAAGATTTCTAATCCTAATGCAACTTCGGGCATCCCGACAGCAGCACCAACTTTCGGCAACTCATCACTTACTGCCCTGAGCACTACCATCTTTTCAAATTGCTCAGATATCTGCGGATTAGCATCTTTCTTGTCTATATGTTTTAACACATGTCCCTCACTATCTACCACGAAAAATGAACTATCCTCATCAGCAGAGGCATTCGCAGTAGAATCAACTCTCAGGCGTACAAAAGGTTCACGCTCAGTAATTTTGATAGTTAACATCCGCTTCATCACGTGTTTGGTAACGTGAGCGTCTTTGATATAACTCAAATGTTTCTTGAGATAGATAGATGTTTGTTTTTCAGAGTCTGTGACGATATTTTGCAGCTGCTCACCCAGGGCATCATAAATTTGTACATCAGTATAGTGCATGTTCCCAGAAAGTGCAAGAGAAACATATTCAGCAGCAAAGAAACTGAGTACTATTTTGCCGATGAACGATAAAGTCAGCACAACGGCAAGGACGAAAACGACGCGCCGGAACAGATAAACCTTGGCATTAGTGCTCCGCCTCAGCCGCTGTGCAGGCATTGAAATCTGCCGTATGTATCCATCACGCTTTCTGCGCAAGACTGAACCCTCCGTTTATCTGCCATCGCAAGAGTGTGTTGTCTCTGTAGTGTTCAATGTCGGTGCATCTCGAAAGTTGAAAATCCAGCGCGTAACAAAAGATAAATTTGATTAATGTGCTGCCTGAAGCCTACTTAAGAATTCGCGTCCTACTTTACTAATGTCACCAGCACCTAATGTAATTACAATATCCTCAGGTTGAGTTATCTTCATCAGAACGTCGGCAACTTCATCTGTGTCGGGGACATAAAGGACGTTTCGATGGCCGTGTGCTTGTATGGATTGTGCAAGTTTTTCAGCGGTGACATTTTCGATAGGTGCCTCGCCAGCACTATAAATTGAGGTGACGATAAGTACGTCCGCTTGATAAAAAGATAGAGAGAATTCGTTTGCTAAATCTCTGACCCGCTGGTACCGGTGTGGTTGGAAAACCGCGACGATACGACGTTTATAACCGTCGCGCGCCCCACTGAGTGCGGCTTTCAACTTCGCAGGATTATGGGCATAATCGTCAACAACAATGATATTATTAACTTCTCCAAGGATCTCGAAACGGCGATGCACACCTTGAAACGACTCCAGACTCTCCCGAATGCGATCAAACGGAATATCAAGTTCAAGTCCGACAGCGATTGCCGCTAAGGAATTGGAAATATTATGGCGACCCGGCATTTTCAGATGGACCTCACCATACAGGTGTCCGTTTTTGCGAACTTGATAGCGCGACGTAGGGCCTTCTATCGTAATACCTTCGGCAACTAAATCCGCGCTTGTCTCAAGCCCGTACGTAATATAACGCTTCTTAACTCGTGGGATAAACTTCTGGATATTCTCGGCATCCAAGCAGAGGACTGCTGCACCATAGAATGGCACTTTATTAATGAATTTAAGAAAAGTTTCGCCAATTTCATCAACGCTGTTGTAATAATCCAGGTGATCCGCATCAACGGATGTGACAACGGCAACGGTAGGATAAAACATCTCAATAGAGCCGTACGCCTCATCTGCTTCAATTACCATAACATCGCCTTCACCGCTGCGAGCGTGGCTGCCGTCGGTGAGTTTTCCACCGACAACTACTGTCGGATCCAGACTACTGAGGACTGTAGCCGTCATAGCGGTTGTGGTTGTTTTTCCGTGTGTTCCGCTGACAGCAACGCTATAGCGCATTCGGGTGATCTCATTGAGCATCTCCGCCCCCCTGACAATTGGGATCTTCTGCCTCTCTGCAGCAAGGAGTTCCGGATTGTCAGCTGGAATAGCAGGGGAGATAACGATAACATCGGCACCATTTATATGCGATGCGGCATGTTGATAATAGATAGTAGCGCCCCGGGCGCGTAGATGCTCTGTGGTATACGATTCCTGAATATCTGAGCCGGTCACATGAAATCCGAGATCCAGCAGAATTTCAGTGATACCACTTAAACCTGCTCCGCCAATACCGATAATGTGGATATGTCGTGTTTTTCCAAACATGTTTTTAAATATTAGGTTTCTGCTCCGTTTTTCCGATCTATAACCAAAGCACTCCTACAATACGGCATTAGTACATGTAGAAAGAATAGATTTGGCGATGTCATCACTGGCGTGTGGCTTGCCGAGTACTCGACTGGCGGTCACCATTTGTTCGTGTGTGTTCTGATCCAGTAGTATATGAGTAAGGGTCTCAACAAGCATTTCTACTGTGAATTTACCTTGTTCGAGCACAACGGCAGCCCCTTTTTCGGCAACACTGTAGGCGTTTCGTACCTGATCATTTCCGGTCTGGGACGGTAAAGGTATGAAAATTGCAGGAATACCACATGCTGTAACTTCGGCAACAGTCATCCCACCTGCTCTGCACACCATAATGTCTGTAATGCTGTAGACTTCCTCAACAGCGTCAAAGAAGGGGCGCACACAGTGTCGGAACGCCTTATGTGCTTCGAGTCCTCTTTCATATTCGGTTTGAACCGCCTCCATTTCAACTTTACCTGTTTGATGGACAATCTGGATATGATCGGCAAATCCTGCTAAGTGTGGCAGTGCAGTAACAACGGCTTCATTAATAGCACGAGCGCCCTGACTCCCGCCCATCACAAAGATTGTTTTCCGATCTGGCAGCAATCCGAATTTCCGATAAGTGTCCTCATGTTTCGGAAATGCCGCAATTGCTGGGCGAATCGGATTTCCGGTCACTTCTATGTGTATAGCGCGTCGGAACGCGTTGTCCTCGCGCGTTGACTCCATGGCGAGATAGACAGCCTTTGCCCAGCGTGCCAAGATCCCATTCGTTAAGCCAGCAGAAGCATTCTGTTCTTGGATAGCTATTGGGATCTTACGAAGGAGCGCCGCCAAAAGCACCGGTCCTGAAACATATCCGCCTGTACCTATGACAACATCTGGTTTCAGTTCCTTCATATACCGCAATGATTGGAAAAGCCCACGCAAAACCTTCCAGATAACTGTGAACCATTGTAAAGTTAAACGGCGCGGAAAACCTGCGACTGGGATTGGCAGAAAGCGAAAACTGTGCTGAGGAACCAGTGTGGCTTCTAATCTGTCTGCCCCACCGATGAACACAATATCTACCGTGGTATCCATGCGCTGCAGTGCCTGCGCGATGCCGATCGCCGGATAGATATGCCCCCCTGTCCCCCCGCCTGCAACAACCACCTTTTTGTGTGTTTCTATCTGTTGAGCGGACGCTACGTCCCCACTATTGATCTCTGCTAAAGTTGTATTGTAACGCTTAGAAGTAGCCATCATTGAGCCCACCAAAAGTCCATTGAGAAGTCGTCTTAAAAAATCGGTTCATCGCGGATTAGCCTATCTGTTGATTGCTGCCTTTTGAAATATTAAGAAGGATACCAACGCTCACCAGGCTGAGGACAATTGATGAGCCGCCGTAACTAATAAACGGCAATGTAATGCCTTTCGTCGGCAGCAAACCTGTCACAACACCGATGTTAATAAATGTTTGTAAACCGATGAGTGTTGTGATGCCCGTGGCAAGCAAAGAGCCAAACAAATCACTGGCGTGTCGGGCGATGTGAAACCCTCTCCATATAAATAACATGAAAACAAGTGTTACGGTTACAGTCCCTATGAACCCGAATTCTTCTCCCAATACCGCAAAGATAAAATCGGTGTGTGGATACGGAAGACGTGATATTTTCTGAAGGCTACTATCAATGCCCATTCCGAGGAGTCCACCGCCTTCGAGAGCATCCAACGAACGTGTTAAGTGATAATTCGCTGCATCCGGCGACTTCAACATCGCAAGATAGTCCATGATTCGCTTTAACTTATAAGAATCCCGAATGACGATTAAGCTGAGAAGACCGCCCCCCGCACCCGCAAGCATCAATACATGCCATATACGCATGCCACCGATAAACAGTACGATACAAACGGTTAGTGCTAATAAAAATGCCGACCCAAAATCTGGTTGACTTACCACAAGACCGAAAGCGGCGGTTACGATTAAAATATTTGGAAGCACACCATTAAAGAGACTTCTCATACGTTCTGGGTTGCGGCTGATGAAGTTCGCCACATGAATAACCAACGCTATTTTTGCAAATTCAACAGGTTGAAAATTGATAGGCAATCCTATGTTGATCCAGCGTTTAAATCTGCCTCCTTCTGCGCCTTGCACACTCACACTTAAACTCGGCACGAAAACCAATAGTAATCCGACAAAAGAGAGAATCAAAAGGAGGTTCGCGTACTTCGCATAAAACCTATAGGGTACATAGGAAGCCATGAACATACCCACTAAACCGATTGTACATGCGATGATGTGTATTTGCAAGTAACGGTAGCTATAGCCGTCATAGTGCCTTGAGGAAAGGAGATGGCTTGAACTGTATACCATCAAAACACCTATAGCAATGAGGCAGAGGGTAAAAGCTATTAATCCTCTGTCCATTCGCCCGGAGTTTGCTCCAGATGGTGTTTCCGTTATCTCTTCCTGTTGATCTTCAGCAACAGAGTAGAGGCGCGCGTTTGTCCACCAAGGTCCAGATTTTTTTCGTTTAGACTTGAAATTTCGCTTGCTACGGGGCGAGTTTTGGTAGTGGCGTAGCATCGTGGTGTTGTTCCTTCCAGTGTTACTTTCGATCCTTAAAAACCTAATTTGTTGACTTTTTAATGAAGCGGTTGAAGTGCGTCAACCGCTGCTTTAAAGTTAGCACCGCGTGCCTTATAATCGGTGTACATGTCAAAGCTTGCATTTGCGGGTGACAATAAGACGACATCTCCTGGTGACGCGAGTTTGTAAGCAAGCTGTACCGCTTGTGCCATCGTTTTTGCCTTTATTATATCTGTTGTATCGGCAAGTGTTTTCTCAATCTGTTGGGTATACTCACCAAGCATCACAGCGGCTTTGACCCGGGTCTGAACAATTCCACGTAGGGGTGTGTAATCATTACCCTTGTCGTAGCCCCCCATTATCAGGACGATTTGAGCGTCTTTTATTGACTCAAGGGCTGCTTGCACAGCCGCCACATTTGTTGCCTTTGAATCATCTATGAATTCAACACCTGTCAAAGTTCTTACGGGTTCAAACGCATGCGATAAAGCAGGATGTGATCGGTCGAAGTGTTGAAGTGCTTCTCGAATTTGTGTTTTTGACACACCAAAAATCAGTCCTACAGCAATAGCAGCGAGGGTGTTTTGTACGTTGTGCGCGCCTCGAAGTGGAATATCCGCAATATCACATATCCTCTTACGCGTGCCGTTCCATTGCGAAAAAAGCTCCGAACCCTCTCTAAATACCCCTAAAAACGACGAATCTTCAGGAGTGCCTCTGTCAGTAAAATAGACCTTTTTCGCTGTAGTTGATGCCTCGAAATCCTTGACAGATGCATCCGAACTGTTGAGGATTATCCAGTCAGCACTCGTCTGATTATCAGAAATTTTCTGTTTTGCTGCTCGATACGCGGACATCGTTCTATGTCGGTCCAGGTGATCGCGCGATAGGTTAAGCACGACGCTAACCCTCGGATGAAAAGTGGCAGTGCTTTCTAACTGAAAACTGCTCGCCTCAACAACAACAATATCTTCGCTGGTAAGTTTTTGAATCTCCGCTGCTAATGGAACACCAATGTTACCAGCAATACAGATGTTCGGGAACTTACTTCCTGCCTTTAGTATTGCCGCTGTGAGGAGTGTCGTCGTTGATTTGCCTTTTGTGCCGGTAATGGCAACGATTGGTGCTGGACATACGCTTGCGGCAACCTCTAATTCTCCAAGAATCGGAAGGCTGTGCGCCCGTGCATCGCGAAGAATCGGAATGTTAAGAGGCACACCTGGTGAAACGACTATAAAATCGGCATCTGCAATGCATTCCGCCGGATGCCCATCGAAAAATTTTGGGTATAGATTACAAGTTTCGTCCGATTTGAGAGACGCGTTGAGCGCAGCGATTTCCGCTGACAACGCTTCGGCAGAGCGCGTATCTGTAACCGTGACCGCGGCACCATATCTTCTTAACAATTTTGCGGCGGCGACCCCGCTTCGGTTTAAACCAAAGACTGTTACACGTTTTCCCTTTAATTCCACCGAGATCCCTCCAACGCGCAGTTTGAAACCCTATCTACCGCAGTTTCAGCGTACTTAAGGCTATCAAGACTAAAATGAGTCCCACAATCCAAAATCTAATGACGACTTTTGATTCTTTCCACCCCGAAAGCAAGAAGTGATAGTGAATCGGCGACATTTTGAATACGCGTTTGCCAAATGTACGATACGACCAAACCTGGATAATAACCGACAACGTCTCGGCGACGAAAATGGCACCGACGACCACCAGTAGGAATTCCTGCTTTATAAGCACCGCCACCGTTCCAAGCGTCGCGCCGAGTGCCAGAGACCCTGTATCGCCCATAAAGACTTGCGCCGGATGACCGTTATACCATAAAAACCCTAAGCCGGCGCCGACTAACGCTGCACAGAAAAGAGCCGTAGCTTCGCCACCCACAGGGAGATGGAAGATATTCAGGTACGCCGCGATCTCGTTGTGGCTCGTCATGTACGCGACTATCCCTAAAGTGCCAGCAACGAACAGTGTACACCCAATCGCGAGTCCGTCCATCCCGTCTGTAAGATTGACGGCATTAGAAGCCCCAACGATGACGAGAGTCGCGAAAGGGATAAATAGGATGCCCAAATCTGGCTGGGCATCTTTGAAAAACGGAAGGATTAGGGATGTCCGTGTTGTCGGATCGTCCGCTTGGGCGGGTCCCCACTGGTAGAGATAGCCCGCAATCGCCAACGCACCCACCGTTTGCAGCGCGATTTTATGCCACCCGCGAAGTCCTAAGGATTGTTGTTTTACCAGCTTGCTATAATCATCGAGAAATCCGAGGCCACCGAACCAGAGTGTTGTTAATATCATCAAGTAGATATAGGGCTGGTCTAAACGCGACCAAAATACGACCGATATCAGCACAGACACAATGATGAGGATGCCCCCCATTGTTGGTATGCCGGCTTTGTTCTGATTTTCAGTATTCTGCTGTGCTTTTGCTACCTCCTCCTGAATATGTTCACCAATGCGCAGCTGCTTCAACTTCCTTATCATAAAGGGTCCCAAAGCGAGGGAAATGAGGAGTGCTGTAGCTGTCGCATATATTGCGCGAAAACTAATATAGCGAAAGATGTTGAATGGCGAAAAGATTTCAACGAGATTCTCGTAGAGGAGATGGTAGAACATTTTTTTCCACAAGAAAAGCAGTAGCGATCTTATTACGATATTTTACGCTGTGCCCCCAAGTTTTTCATCTTTCTTCAGTTTGGCAAGGCTCGCACCTGCTTGACTTAGGAGATTGGTCGTATACGTATAGGTTAACGCATTCTTCCGCGTATGCGCGGTAAACGCTAAATCAATGAGTTCCGATACAAGTTGCGGAAACTCGATGCCTTGATGTGCCCACAAGTAATAACTATATGAACCGGGGATAGTATTAATTTCATTCACGTAAACATTTTGATCGGCATCTGTGAGGAAATCAATACGCGCTACACCGGCACAATCTAAAACCTGAAAGGTACGTGTGGCAAGTTGTTGTACATGTAACGTTAATTTTTCCGAAATGGGTGCAGGAATTTTCCGATCCGCACCCGCCATCCCCGAAGACCTTTCCTCTTGATGGATATATTTATCATCAAAACTCAGCAAATTCGCCCGTGTTACGGGTTGTTCGCATACAGATACTGTCGGTTTATCTGTTCCCATCACGGCACAATTGATTTCAACAGGCTGCTCAACTGCATTCTCAACGAGTATCCTACGCGAGTAATGTCCGGCTACCTCGACAGCACTGATAAGCTCAGCCTGATTTTTGACATGGCTGACACCAATGCTTGAACCCCCCATCGCGGGTTTGACGAAGACAGGATAGGAGAGCGTTGTCTCTAAGTTTCTGATAATCTCGTCGCGTCCAGTTTCCCACTCATGGTGATCCCACCACAGATATGGAAGTATTGGCAGTTTATTTTCGTTGAGAATCGCTTTCATCATGATTTTGTCCATACCGACAGCGGAACCGATAACACCAGCACCAACATAGGGCAAATTCATGAGTTCTAACAATCCTTGGAGTGTTCCGTCTTCGCCATGAATGCCGTGGATTGATGGGAAAACGACATCTATCGGAAGAACAGTTCTTTTCCGAACTTTCTGACCGATCCAATGGTTGGAACTCACTACGAACTTCGGCTCTGGATGGAATTCGATGGTAACTTTGTCGAAATTGGACGGATGTGGCAGTGTCCCAGCTGTAAAGGTGGATAAATCGCGAAGTGCATCACCGGTCAACCACTCGCCGTTTTTTGTGACGTAAATAGGAATGACGTGATAATTTTCTTGTAAAGCGAGGCAGACCTGATGTGCGGTTACGATTGACACTTCGTGTTCAGGTGTGCATCCGCCAAATATGAGGGCTACATTGTGTTTTGACATTTTTTCTTAGTTGTCAGTGTATGAGTTACCAGTGGTCAGTCACCAGTGGCCAGTTAAGAAGGGCCTTTGTTAATCTAAACTCTGACTCTGGTAACTCCTAAAACTGATAACCGATAACTGACGACTATTCCTTATAGTTGTCTGGGAGGTCGTTCTCAAAAAGAACGACATCACCCGCCTGGACCTGTGTTGCTAAATGCTGTTTGACTTCTTCGAGGTTAAGAGTGACGATAATCTGCTGGCTCGGGTATTCAGCAGCCTTTAAGCCCTCTAAAATCGGTGTCGTGCGTGTAGGTCCGACTAAAATAACCAGATCACAGACATCGGCGGCTTGTTCTCCGAGCCGTCTGTTTTCTTCGTATTCTCTTTCACCGAGTTCGACCATACCGGGTGTCACCAAGACTTTTTTTCTCTCTCCAATCTCGGTGAGCACTTCAAGTGCTGCTTTTGCACCGACAGGGTTGGAGTTGAAACTGTCATCAATGATAGTTACACCACCGGCACCGGCGGTTAATTGTAAGCGATGTGGTACAGGTTCAACATTAGCGACTGCTTCTCGAATTTCTTCAAGTTCCATTCCACATTCCATAGCGACTGTCACAGCAGCGAGGATGTTGGAAACATTGTGTTTACCTAAAAGTCGCGTTTGAATTTCGGTGTCAGTAATATCGAATTTCTCAGTATTTGCGTGGACAGTAAAGGCGAGTCCGTTATCAGTGTATCGAACATTCGTCGCGATCAGGTCGGCAGTATCGGCGACCGAAACCACAAGAGACGCCTCCGTAGCGTAGCGTCGGACGGGATTCCCTGTCTGTTCCCGTTTATCGGCAAGTCCGGCACAAATTTCGTTATCGCAATTGAAGACAGCAAGTCCATCTGCTGGTAACGATTCAATGAGTTCATATTTTCCTTTTGCAATGTTTTCTATGCTTTTGAACCGTTCTAAATGCTGCGGACCGACAGCCGTGAGAATACCGATTTCAGGGGCTGCCAAGTTGCACAATTCACGAATGTCGCCGCGTTTGTAAGCACCCATCTCAACAATGAATATCTCGTGTTCGGCGGTCAACTCACCACGGATCACCTTGCAGATCCCCATCGGTGTGTTGTAACTGTCAGGTGTCATCAAGGTATTAAATTTCTGGGATAAAATTTGATGCAAAATATACTTTGTACTCGTTTTGCCATAACTTCCAGTAATACCGATGACTCTCGGTTGAAGGGTCCTAATTCGTTTTCTCGCTGAAAAGAGGTATGCACCATTGATTGTCCGTTCCAAAGGATAAATGAGAAGATTCGCGATCGTTAAGTTAATGACGGATATTTCACTAAAAAGGAAAATAGCAATCCGCCATGGACTCGTCTGTGCTATCAAAACGAGTGTTGTCGCGAGACTTACAAGCAAGCAGATCGAAAGCCCGAACACCCGTTTCGCACGCGCCGTGTAGACAAGCGGTTTTTTCACCTCAACCTTTTTCTGTCTCGTGCTCAGATAAACTTGGAACCCACCCCAAGCAACGCACAGCATAGGGAAGAACCACGTGTCGTGATACTGTGGATAAAACGCTGTGAGCACCAGCAAACCACCAATGACGAGAATCTCTTTAACTTCAAAACAGCTCTTCAGATGCTGACGTATCCATTTCAGATATCTGCCGGTCTTATAACCGTCAAGTTGAAGTATATGGAGTCCACTTGTTGTTCTGACGATAGCCCTTGCTAAACACGTTAACGTCGCGAAGTAGAAAAGTATTGTACTTATGTTCCCCAACGTCATTTTTCTTTTCCTTGTGTTGAAACTATGTCTGTGATGTTTCCTATGCGTTTGCGATCTTCAAAAAACTGGCGACAATCCGGCGAAACTGTGGAAACTGATCAAGGTAAGAGAAGTGTCCTGCCTCCTTGAGAACGACCAACCCTGCGTCGGGTATCTCCTTTTCCATGGTTTTTCCGAATGATACAGGTGTATCCTTATCGTTTTCACCCCAGATGAGCAGGGTTGATGCCGATATCCGCGGTAATAGAGAACGCAGGTCTTGGTTTACGACTTTAACAAGCGTGGCTCGCATTTCCCCAGCCTCCTGATAGTCTTTGGAGCCGGCGCGGACAGCCATCGCGTTCGCAATTCGTACACCAGGTTTCCCACATCGACGGAGCAATTTACCAGTTTTTGCCATACCGACTCGGAGATAGTATTTGGTAGTTCGCGGAGGTTTAATCCCGGCACTGTCAACAAGGATCAGCTTATCAACCTTTTCAGGGTGCTCCGCTGAAAGGATAATCGAAATCCGACCGCCAAAGGAGTGCCCAATGAGGTGTGCCTTTGGGATGCAAAATTTTTCCAAAAACGCTGTAACAAACTGCGCGTAGTCGGACGTGTCCCATGCTGTAGGTGGGATTTGACTCTTTCCGAATCCCGGCAAATCCAGTGCGTAGACTTTATGGGATTGCGCAAGCCATTCAAAGACTGGTTGAAAGCTTGCAGCCTCCCCGCCCCAACCGTGTAGTAGGAGAATAACGTTGCCTTCCCCGGCAACCTGATATGAGATGTTGAGGTTATTAATTTCCGTGCTTGGCATTATAAACATCGCCCTTGCCGAGTTTTTAGAGGGATTCCAAGATATCTGAAGCGACGACCCTGTCGTCAAACGGAAATCTTTTGCCGTGAATTTCTTGGTAATCCTCATGACCCTTCCCAGCAATTACGACCACATCTCCAGATTTTGCTGTAGCGATTGCGTGATGGATAGCGTCTCGCCTCTCCGAAATACACACATATTTGGTGTCATGTGGTAAATTTGACACAATCTGTGCAATGATTGCATCAGGATTTTCAGTTCGCGGATTGTCCGATGTGATTACGCTGTAATCCGCAATTTGGGCAGAAATATTCCCCATTTTGGGACGTTTTCCGTTATCTCGGTCGCCACCGCACCCGAAAACGCAAATTAACTTCTGTTCGGTGATACGCTTTGCGGCAGTGAGCACATTCTCTAAACCGTCGGGTGTATGCGCGTAATCAACGATAACAGCAAAGTCTTGTCCTTGATCAATGAGTTCAAACCGACCGGGGACCACCGTAGCAGCAAGTGCTTCTTGGATAGCTGACATCGGACAACCGTAACGGATCCCTACAGCAATAGCCGCGAGCGCGTTATAAAGGTTATATTCTCCGAGCAATCGCAACTTAACAGGGAACCGCCCTTCTGGCGTAACTGCTGTAAATGCCAATCGATTGTGTGCAAACGCTATATCTTCGGCATGCAGGTCAGCTTTATTATTCAGTCCATACATCAACAGTCGTGAACGCAGGCATGTTTCCGCGATGCGTTTTGACACAGGCGCGTCGCTATTCAAAACCGCAACCCCTTCTTCACTGAGTTGCTCAAATAGCATGAGTTTCGCCTTCAAGTATGCCTCCATCGTCTGATGGTAATCAAGATGGTCCTGAGTAAAATTGGTAAAGACCGCGGTATCAAAGGTAAGCCCTGCTAATCGCTGTAGTGCTAACCCTTGGGAGGAGGTTTCCATCGTAACGTATTCGACTTCGGCCTTAACGAATTGTTTGAAGAGGTCATGGAGAGCGAAAGCATCGGGAGTTGTAAGGGAGGCTGGGAGTGTTTTCACTTCGCCTTGAGTGTTTGTGTACTGATGTCCAACCGTCCCAATGAGTGCGGTTTTTTGGCCACTTGATTTGAGGATCGTATGTATGAGATGTGCGGTTGATGTTTTACCGTTGGTGCCTGTGATACCGATGAGTTTGAGGTGTTTTGCGGGGTTTCCGTGCCAGTTGGCGGCGAGCAAGGACATCGCGCGCCGTCCGTTGGGTACCTGCACATAGGTGACAGGCGTTGTTGGTATTTCTAACGCCGTCACTGGCTTTTCGCCAATAATAGCTGCTGCGCCCTTTTGAAGTGCATCCGCAACGAAGATATGGCTGTCCACACGAATACCTTCGTAGCAGAGAAAAATATTATCTTGTTCGACCTCCCGATTGTCGCTAACAATACCCGTAATATCAATATCAAGCGACCCAGTACTCGCAATAAGGTTTAGTCCATGGAGCAGCTCACGAAGCTTCACAACCCGCCTCCTTCTGCGGTAAGGCGTTGCGTTGAGGTTTCCTCTGTTGCAACAGGTGCGAATTCAGGAGATTTTTGCTGTTGGGGTCCGAAAAACTCTGTCTGTTTCAAGTATTGCATCGTTTGGGCGGCAACTTTCTGGAAAAGGGGGCCAGCGATCTGCCCGCTGAAGCGTGCCCCTGTCGGTTCATCAAGCATAACGATGATTGACACCATCGGATTTTCGGCTGGTAGGAACCCCATAAAGGACATAATCTCTTTTCCAGCGTAACCTTTACCATCTGGTTCTGCTTTTTGGGCTGTGCCTGTCTTTCCTGCCACGCGATACCCTTCAACCCGTGCGCGCCGGCCACTACCGCCCTCAACAACGCCAACGAGTATATCTGTCATCTGTTTCGCCACTTGTGGGTGCAGGACTTGTCGAACTTTGATCGGGTAGATCTTTTTAATGACTGTCCCGTTGCTGTCTCGGATTTCTCGTGTGATATGCGGATGGAGGAGCGTGCCACCATTCGCGATGACATTTAAGGCGTTGACCATCTGGAGCGGTGTCACCATAATCCCTTGTCCAAAGGGCACAGAACCGAGAGAGTGGGTATCCCAATCTTTGGCTGCATCAAGACGACCACTGTGTTCATAGGGCAGGTCCACACCCGTCGGTTTACCAAACCCGTACATTTCAATATAAGTAGCAAGGTTCTCATGCCCCAACTGTTTCACAACCTTAATCATACCGATATTGCTGGATTTTTGAATCACCTGCTCCAGTGTCAGGATCCCTTTTGCTGAAACGTCACGGATAACCCTACCATTTGAGAGCCGATAGCGACCATTCTCGCAGAAAACCGTTGATTCAGGGGTCATCACCCTTTCGTTGAGTACAGCGGAAGACGGGACAATCTTAAAAATAGAACCCGGTTCATACGCGAACCAAACCCCAAAATTCCGTTTTGCTTCCTCACTACTGTCGGTATAGGCGTTCAAATTGTACGTCGGGTAACTCGCGAGTGCTAATATCTCTGCTGTTTGTGATGCCATGACAATCACAGTTCCCCGCGGTGCGTTCCACTGTTTGCAAGCTGCTGCCAATTCTTTTTCAGCAACATCTTGGATATATTCGTCGAGTGTCAAAACAACGCTATACCCGTAATCATCAATGGATTTCCCATGAGTTAGGAGCTTAATCGGTTCGTTTCGGGCATCGGCTGCACGCTGTGCAGCTTTACGTTCCTTCGCGCTCAACAGGTAATTGTTGTAATGATACTCGATGCCTTCACCCATATTTTCATCATTTATATGCCCGATGACTTGCGCTGCAAGTGGTCCCTTCGGATAGGTACGCTTTTGTTCGACTCTGTGCTTTATACCACGGATATCGCGCTCGATAGAACGAATCTCATCAAGCAATTCATAGTCCAGATCCTTTTTGAGCCACACGAACCGTTTATCCTTACGGCGGAGTTGGGTGATCAATTCAGATTCAGCAACGCCGAGAACGGGTGATAGTCTTTCAGCAGCTTTTATCGGATCAGTCTTCATATACTTCGGGTCGGCATAAACAGAGAGGCTGTGACGACTCAAAGCTAAAATATTGCCATGCCGGTCCAAAATTTTACCTCGCTTTATTGTGGCTGTACGCGGAGAGTGCCAAGTGCGCTCAGTTATCTCTTGGTGTTCTGTGTTATTGGCGATTTGCACATTGAACAGTTTACCAACCAGCAACAGGAATCCAACCTGTAGCACAATAAGTACGAAAACGAGGCGGCGGACAGATAAAGGCAAATTGTTTTTCATGTTTGACCTATAAAATTAAGATGAATCCAAATGCCTTTCAAAAAGGCGAAAAACAACACTAAAAACGAAACTATTTGTCCCACACGATCTGCGAAGTCTCTGTCGGTTCAACCATTTCAAGTTCAGTTGTGATTTGTTGAACCCTTTGAATACTGGTTAACGCCGACTCTTCCAATTCAAGTTGATGAATTTCATCTTGGACAGAGTGCTTCTGTCTTTCGTAGACAGGCTGCCGCAGTAAAGCGACATTTTTCGCGTAAGATGAGAACCAGATGCTACCGGCGAAGGCACAAAAGGATAACCCTAAAACGACGTAGACTAATGGAAACCTCTTTTCGGGCTTAGGTTCTTCTACTTTCGTGGAACGTGCTGAATAGATATCTGCGGTCTGCATCTTATTGCGCTTTCTAATCGATTATAACTGCTTTCGGAACATCCTATTCGTCGCAAAGACTCATTACTTTCTAAACGTTGGAAATCGTATTAAAGATACAATTTTTCGCGGCGTTGAGAGGTTACAATTTACGAGCGACACGTAGTTTGGCACTTCTTGCGCGCGGGTTATGTTGAATTTCATCGCCACCCGGTGACACCGGACGCTTGGTGACAATTTCTACCGATGGCTCGTGTTCACAAATACAGATAGGCGTTTTCGGTGGACAGATACACGGCCGCGCGCATGTCTGAAAGCAACGTTTGACTATTCTGTCCTCAAGCGAATGAAACGTGATAACACATAAGCACCCCCCCGGTTTCAAAAGTGAGATTGCAACATCTAAACCTGACCGAAGGTTTTCCAACTCTGCATTGACGTGAATCCGCAATGCCTGAAACACACGCGTCGCTGGATGGATTTTGGATGCTTTTTGCGGAACGGCTTTCTTGACAATTTCTGCGAACTGCGTTGTTGTTGTTATCGGTTCCTGTTGTCTCGCTCGGACAACTCGCTCGGCAATCCGTTTAGCGAATCGTTCCTCGCCATATCGCCTAAAAATATCAACAAGGACATCCATTGTGCTACCGTTGACGACCTGCATAGCCGTTAGGGTAGCCTGCTTAGTACTATCCAAGCCCCGTTCGAGATTCATACGCATGTCTAAAGGACCGGTGTGGTTGAAACTAAACCCACGGTGTGGTGTATCTAACTGTAAGGATGATACGCCTAAGTCAAGTAGAATGCCATCAACAGCATGAACTGAATGCCTTGCCAGTAAAACATCCATTTCAGCAAAATTGCCGTTAATCAGCGAAGACCGCTCTCCGAAGGTGTGTAGCCTATTTTCAGCGACAGTGAGAGCTTCAACATCCAGATCTATGCCAATCAGATGCCCGCTGGGAGCGGAGAGTTCCAGGATAGCCGCACTATGCCCGCCTAACCCTACAGTCCCATCTATATAAACGCCCTCCGGCTTCGGGTTGAGAAAGTTAACCACTTTATCACATAAAACTGGTATGTGGTGTGTATCCATACTCGTTCCAATATGACTTTGTACCTTGACACTTCTTATAGCTGCTTAGCAAGAAACGTGCCAATTATCCGTCCGTTAGGGGGGCACGTCAAATATCTATCCGATTTCGATAGATAGCCGTCACAAGTTCCATTGTCTTAACTGCGTCCGCGAAACAGGTTAAGGGCTGCTGATTTTGCTGGATACAATCGACAAAGTGCCTACTTTCCCCATAAAATCCATAGGTTCTGTGCTGTTTGTCAGAATCCGCCGCTGCCTCCGGTGTGATTTCGGTTGTGCCTTCGGGTGTGTGAAGTACCGCGCGTCCACCCGCGTCGGGATTGATATAAGCCGAAATCCCACGTGCGTGCATTTCAAATGTATGGATGCGTCCGCCAACTGCCCAATTCGTGGCAAGATATCCAGAAGCACCACTCGTAAATTTGACGAGCGCGTTGAAACTGTTCTCACGCTCAGAATAGAAGGTATTGATGTCGCTTGCAACGGCTTTCACCTCGCCTCCACCCAGCCATCGGAGCGCATCTACGGCGTGAATCGCATCACAGGTCAAAACGTCTATCACACCATCGTAGTAGAGCGCATTCGGTGTGTTTTTATGGAAGGTTGACATGCATTGGATAATCGGACCGTGTGTTTCAACAACTGTTTTAACCCTTTGCAACAGTGGAATGAAACGGCGATTAAAACCGACCATTGTTTTACAGTCGTTCTTCTCCGCAGCAAGTGCCATCTCTTTTGTTTGATGGAGCGTGACACCGGGCGGCTTCTCAATAAAAACATGATGCCCCTGCGAGAGGCAGTGGATAGCGAGCGGGAATAGGTGTTGCGGCGGCATCAAAATATACACAGCATCTGGTGATGTTTTCTCAAGCATCTGTCGATAGTCGGTAAACGTCTGATCAATCTCAAACCGTTCCGCTGTTGCCTGAAGTTTTGATGGCACCAGATCGCACAATCCGACAAGATTTACATCTTCGCACTCTCGGAGCGATGGATAATGAACACCGTTTGCCATACCACCAGCCCCAATTAGGGCAATATTAACTTTTTTCATTTGGGATTCTCCTCACAAATGTTTTCTTGCATGTTATAGGAGAAGATGTTAAAATGCAACTAACTTCTAAATTCTGTCACTATTTATCGACCTCTCAATAACACTATGAACGCAGATCCTATTAAATTAGAACTTTACAAAAACATACTGACCTCGGTCGCAGAGGAGATGGGTGTAACGCTACAACGCACAGCATTTTCACCGAACATCAAGGAACGGCTCGATTTTTCATGTGCAGTATTTGACGGTACAGGCAAAATGGTAGCGCAAGCTGCACACATTCCGGTGCATCTCGGCTCTATGCCGCTTTCCGTCCTCGCAGCGATTGAACATACCGAAATGGCACCCGGTGATATGATCGCCCTCAACGATCCGTATCGCGGTGGCACTCACCTACCCGATATCACGCTTGTTGCCCCCGTCTTTTCAAGTGCAGATGGCGGTAAGACGAAAAGTAAACCTGTCTTCTTTGTCGCCAACCGCGCACATCACGCAGATGTCGGTGGGATGGCTCCGGGTTCAATGCCGATTGCAACAAGCGTCATCCAAGAAGGCATCCGTATTCCACCTGTCAAACTTATCCGGGCTGGAGAATTGGATACCGACCTCTGGGAACTGATTCTTGCCAATGTCCGTACGCCTGAAGAACGACGCGGCGATATGGAAGCACAACTCGCAGCGAACCGCGTCGGCGAACGGCGATTGCGAGAAATGATAACCAAATACGGTACGACAGAAATTGCTGCGTATATGGAGGAACTCTGCGCGTACGCCAGCCGAATGATCCGGGCACGCCTCCGAGAAATCCTTGATGGGCGTTACGTATACGCCGATGTTCTTGACAACGACGGTATTACCGATGATCCGATTGAAATACAGGTTGCAATTGAGGTGGAAAATGATGAAGCGGTTGTCGATTTTACTGGCACAGCACTGCAAGTACAGGGGTCTGTCAATGCGATTTACGCGATTACCCTCTCCGCAGTTTTTTACACTTTCCGATGCATCGCTGGGGCAGACGTTCCCGCCAATGCTGGGTGTTTGGAACCCATCCGAGTGATTGCACCAGAGGGAACTGTTGTAAACGCGAATTTCCCTGCGGCGGTTGCGGGTGGAAATGTCGAAACATCACAGCGCATTGTTGATGTACTACTCGGTGCCTTGGCGCAAGCCTGTCCAGATCAGATTCCTGCCGCGAGTTCCGGTACTATGAATAATCTCACAATCGGCGGCTACGATGCTTCACGCGGAAAGGATTTTACCTACTACGAAACGATCGCAGGCGGGATGGGGGCACGCCCGAACCGAGACGGTATTGATGCCATCCACACACACATGACGAATACAATGAACACACCGATAGAGGCAATTGAGACGAACTATCCAATGCAAGTAACAACCTATGCGATCCGGCGTGGGACGGGCGGTGCGGGGAAATTCCGCGGTGGCGCGGGTGTTATCCGAGCACTGAAGCTCTTGACAGATGCAGAAGTTACGATCCTTTCAGAACGCCGAACCCGCGGTCCTTACGGTTTGCAAGGTGGGGAAGCGGGACAACCCGGACGCAACGTGTTAATTTCTGATGGAGAAGAACAGCAATTAACCGGTAAAGTTTCCATTGCTACACGCGAAGGCGATGTCATTCGCATAGAGACCCCCGGTGGCGGTGGATTTTCGTCTTACCTTTCCCCTTCCTAGCGAAAACGCCCAAGCAAAAACACTTCCGAATCTGATAGTCCCGGATGGGATTTTGCGTAAGTCCTAATATTGTTTCATTGAGGCCCCGAGACATATTTTGAACCCCAGCGTCTCATGAAAACACTCCCCCAATCCCTGCAGTGCGCGCTGATATAAAGGTTTCTCCCTGCATGAGCATTACGGATTCGACCCCGAATGCCTGCCGCACATTTTCCGAAACTGGGAACTCATCAAAAGAGAACGATGGGAATTCGGACTCAATTATAAATTTGAGTTGAGAATAAGCCGGATTCTGTATGTGATGATCATTCATCTGGGATGGATGTTACCATCCACCTCAAGCGGTTACCTGGGGACGAGGCGGGCAACCTGTATGTGTCCCCGATTTACCTTGCTCCAGATGGGGTTTACATAGCCCCATAAGTCACCTTATGGGCTGGTGCGCTTTTACCGCACCGTTTCACCTGTACAACGTTTTGAGACGTTGTAGTTTACTTTCTGTTGCACTTTCCATAGCGTCGCCGCTCCTGGGGGTTACCCAGCATCCTGCCCTACGGAGTCCGGACTTTCCTCATCCCGATGGTAATACTACGATCAGGACGCGATCATCTACTCAACTCAAGTCCTTCTATTATATCCTAACTGACACTTTAAAGGCAACGAAATTTGAATGACTCTGGCACATAAATCTTTAGGAACATCCACTTGTCGCGCCACAATTTGTGCAACGATAGCAGACACCGCTTCTCATCATAAGAGCACCACACTCCAGACACGGTGGTGCATCCGCATGCTGTAGCACCACCTGCTTTTCATGAGCCATCCAAGAGTCAGCCTCGCCGTTACTTCCGTGTCCATACGGATGGAGTTCCTCGGGTGGTACCATCTCTTCATCAAAAGCCAGCGCGTCGGAGTCTCCATGTGGTTCTTGAGAGAGGAACTGTATACCGAGCCACCGGAAAACGTAATCTATAATCGACTTCGCCATCGGAATATCGGAGTTAGCCGTGAAACCTGCGGGTTCAAACCGAACATGGCTAAACTTATTAACAAGCGACTCTAAGGGGACACCGTACTGCAACGCGATTGAAGTGAGGACCGCGACAGAGTCCATCAGACCAGAGACTGCCGTTCCTTCTTTACTCATACGGAGAAAGACTTCTCCAGGACTCCCGTCCTCATAAAAGCCGACGTGAATATATCCCTCATGCCCCCCAACGCTAAATTTGTGCGTAAGAGAAGAACGCGTATCTGAGAGACGTTTTCTAATAGGACGTTCACCAGGAGTATCAGTCACAACCTCATTGGTTTCACTTTCCGCATCCTGTTGGCTGCGAGTTGAAAGGGGTTGGCTGCCTTTGCTACCGTCCCGATAAACAGCGAGACATTTGACCCCACGTCGCCACGCTTCTACGTATAATGTCTTGATGTCATCTACTGTCGCGTCGTGTGGGACGTTAACAGTTTTGGAAATAGCACCAGAGATGAAGGGCTGCACAGCAGCCATCATTTTCAACGGTCCCATGTGATTTATATAACGAGTTCCGTGCTTACCACATTGGACAGCACAATCGAAAACGGCATAGTGTGTCGGAGAGAGATGGGGTGCGCCTTCAACTGTGCCTGTCCCGCAGATGAATTCCTCAGCCTTACTAATTTCATCTTCACTGAATCCGATTGCAGAGAGAAGATCAAAAGTCGGATCTGCGGCTTCTTCCTCAGTGATGCCTAACCGTTCAAGACACTCTGCCCCGAGAAAACCAGGGGCAAAGGCGAGATTCAGGTCGAACGCGGTCGGTAACATCTCTGCAACGCGATCGATATCTTCCTGCCTGAAGCCTTTCCGCTTCAATGTATCCGGATTGATGTGCGGTGCGCCTTCAAAAGTTCCCGTCCCCACCAGATACGTAATAATCGCTTCAGTTTGCTGGGGCGTGTAATCTAAGTTGTACAAGGCATCTCTGACGCTCTGGTTGACGATCTTCATGTACCCGCCGCCTGCCAACTTCTTGAATTTGACAAGCGCGAACTCAGGTTCAATTCCGGTCGTATCACAATCCATTAAGAAGGAGATTGTTCCTGTCGGTGCGATGACGCTAATTTGGGAATTCCGGTAACCCCACTGCTCGCCTTTTTCGACGCAGGCATCCCAATCTGCTTTTGCCGCTTCAAAGAGTTCAGGTGGACATACAGCTGGGTCAATATTATAGGCAGCCTCGCGGTGCATCCGCATAACGTCCAACATAGCGTCACTATTCTTGAGGTACCCGGCGAAAGGACCAACACTCGCAGCGATCTCGGCACTTGTCTGATAGCCCCGTCCACTCAGGATAGCCGTAATAGCACCTGCATAAGCACAAGCCTGCTCGCTATCGTAAGGAACGCCTAAACGCATCAAGAGTGCGCCCAAGTTAGCATAGCCGAGTCCGAGCGGACGATATTCATGGGAACGTTGTGCTATACTTTCTGTCGGATACGAGGAGAGATCTACTATGATTTCCATGGCAGTGGCGAAAACACGAACAGTCGCGCGGAAACCGTCAATATCGAAGGTGTTATCATCTCTTAAGAATTTAGCGAGGTTAATACTGGCGAGGTTGCAGGCGGAATCGTCTAAGAAGAGGTATTCACTGCACGGGTTGCTGGCATTAATCCGCCCCGTGTTTTTACAGGTGTGCCATTTCTGAATCGTGCTGTCAAATTGGACACCCGGATCCGCGCATGCCCAAGCAGCATAAGCGATCTTCTCCATCAGTGTTCTGGCATCATATTCATCAGCGACGTCGCCGCTCGTCCGGTATGTGGTTTTCCAGGAATCCCCCTGTAGATAGGCGTTCATGAAGTCGTCAGGGATCCGTAAAGAGTTGTTGCTGTTCTGTCCACTAACTGTACTGTATGCCTCACCGTTGAAATCGGCTGGGTATCCTGCAGCGATAAGTGCCTTCGCTTTATTCTCTTCCCTTAACTTCCAATCGATATAGTCAACAATCTCTGGGTGGTCCATGTCAAGGATGACCATTTTGGCTGCGCGTCGCGTCGTACCGCCGGACTTGATACTGCCTGCCCATCGATCAAAGCCTTCGAGAAACGAAAGAACGCCAGAACTCTCACCGCCGCCGGAGAGGAGTTCACCTCTGGCGCGAACTTTACTAAAGTTAGAACCTGTACCACTGCCGTATTTAAAGAGACGCACCTCAGCCCTCTGGAGCTCCAACATAGAGTCCAGAGAATCGTCAACGCTTTGGATGAAACAGGCGGAATTTTGCGGGTGTTGATAGGCGTTGGTAGTGACCTTGACTTTTTCTGCGTCCTGGTCCCAGTAGTAGTTACCGCCGCCCCCCTCAATATTATATTCATGCCACAAGCCGCAGTTAAACCAGACGGGCGAGTTAAAGGCACCGCGTTGTGTAACGAGGATATGCGTTAATTCCATCTCAAATGTTTGCGCGTCTTCAGGCGTGGCAAAATAGCCGCCGAGTTCTTCTCCCGCGCGGCGAAGCGTGCGCGCCACACGGGTCACCAGTTGGCGAACGCTGTCCTCTGCCTCTACTTCCGGAACCCCGGCTTTGCGAAAATACTTTGATGCCGCAATATCCGTCGCGAGTTGTGTCCAATCCGCTGGTACCTCAACCTGCTCTTGTTTGAAGATGACATCGCCTTTTTCATTATAGATGACTGCATCGCGACGTTCCCACTCCAACAAATCGTATGGATGAACGTCGGATGTCGTAAAATAGGGTGTGAAAGTGAGCCCTGCCCGATCACCTCCGTTAGGAGGTTTTGGCGAGGTTCCCTTTTCATCAACCTCTTTCGGATTATCAACTGCCATACTCATACCTCTCTGGTTATCGGTGCACTGAAGAAAGTACCCGTGAAAACCGTTTTATGATGTGTGCTTGGAAGCACGTCTATAAATATTTCTGAATTATGATTAATTTTCTTGTAAAACAATTCGATGATAACGTTTCTTGCCAGCACGGAGAAGCAAAGCGTTCTCCTCAAGCAAGTTAGTACCAACGACCATATCTATCGCCCGGTACTGTTTTTCATTGATGTAGGCACCGCCTTGTTGAATGAGCCGTCGCGCTTCGCTGCGTGAATTTGCTAACCCGACTTCATGGAACAGTGCCATGATTGAAATGCCACCGTCAAGCCGTTCTAATGGAATAACAGAAGTTGGCATCGCGGCTTCATTGAGGTTGCCACTCCCAAACACAGCGCGCGATGCTGCTTGTGCTTTGTCGGCTTCCGCCTTTCCGTGTGCCAGTTGTGTGGCTTCGTAAGCGAGGATTTCCTTTGCCTCGCGAATGGCTTCATCCTTTAAACGACCGAGGCGTCGGACTTCATCCATCGGGAGGAACGTGAAATACGCGAGGAACCGCGAGACATCGCGGTCGTCTACGTTGATCCAATACTGATAAAATTCATACGGCGATGTCCGTTCAGCATCAAGCCAAACCGCGCCGCCTGCAGTTTTTCCCATCTTCGCGCCATCTGCTGTCGTGAGCAGTGGAAAAGTGACAGCGTGAACCCGTTTGCCTTCAATTCGGCGGACGAGATCAACACCGGCAAGGATATTGCCCCATTGGTCGTCTCCACCGAGTTGGAGACGGCATCCATATTCCTGAAAAAGACACAAATAATCATAAGCTTGGAGGAGTTGGTAATTAAATTCAAGAAATGAGAGACCGAGTTCACGTTCAAGTCGTTGCCGATAGCCTTCTACCTTGATCATCTCATTTACCCGAAAGTGTTTGCCAATATCGCGTAGGAATTCAATGTAGTTTACCGAAAGCAACCAATCAGCATTATTGAGGAATCTACCTGCCTTCAAAGGAGTTTGCGAATTATCAGCATCCGCTATTCTATTATCAAGATTTAAGTAACGTTGCAGCTGCGTGAGGATACCCTTGCCGTTAGCTGAAATTTGTTCTTGCGACAACATCGAGCGCATCTCGGTTTTGTCAGTTGGATCGCCTATCATTGTTGTCCCACCGCCGATGATTGCAATCGGCGTATGCCCTGCGCGTTGCAAGTGTGCCATTGCCATTATGGGAACAAGACTCCCGACGTGCAGACTCGATGCTGTCGGATCAAAACCGACATAATAGGTAACGCGTTCTTCAGCTAACAGGTTGGCGATCTGCTCAGCGTTTGTAGTCTGTTTGATAAAACCCCGTTCTGTCAGGGTTTCAAAGACGTTGTGCATTTTTTGTCCTGTTTCGGTTTAGACTTTTTGGATTTTATTTTGTTAAAGGAATTTGATTAGCGCGGTTCACATTTCAATATCGGAAACCTGCAAACTTAACCTTATAGCGCACCGTTCGCAGACCCAATACATCAGACCCAATACATAAGGTATACGATAGGAATTTGATAGCAAATTTATGACTGCAATTTAATACAGAAATTTTGAAAACGACTTCTGACTAAAATTTTTGCTTCATAGAATTATAATGGATTTTAGTCTCTCTTGCAAACAATTTTTTCAGGGCTATTTAGTTCTCGGTTTCGATTTCGATTTTCGTTTACAGATGTTGACGT
>VXZK01000224.1 GCA_009845545.1 Candidatus Poribacteria bacterium | reverse complement strand
AACTGGAAAGTTTATGCTACAAAGATGTCCACTTATTTATCGGCTTCACTATAATAGGACACTCCGCGCGGGTTCGGTTAGGAAACCGAACCTACCGGGGGGATGCAAGTGTCTCTTTATTTTTAGGATTCACTATAAATGCCCCTAAAGCGTTGACAGTCTACTGTATGGGCATCACGGAGGCTGAGATATTGGAGAAGGTATAGAAGATATTCAGGAATCCGATAAAAATCGTTGGGATAACGAATACGCTCAGCAATGCAAAGGTGCCGGTAGAGAAGGAGACGCGATCGGCTTCCTCATCTGCCTCTTCAAAAAACATCGCTTTGACAATACGCGCGTAGTAGTAGAGCGAAACGACACTATTGAGTAAACCGACAAGTGCGAGCCAATAATACCCTTGTTCGAGGACGGCGGTGAAGAGGATCCATTTTCCGAAGAACCCGGCGACTGGCGGAATCCCAGTTAATGAAAAGAGGAAGATCATCATTGCAACAGCGACTAACGGAGCGCGTGAACTGAGACCGCGATACCCGTCGATCATTTCACTTCCGATCTCATTCGCGACGAGGACAACAACATAAAATGCCCCCAGGTTCATAAAGAGGTAAACAACGAGATAGAAAAGAATTGCCCCAACACCTTCAGCACTAAGCAGCACCCCCCCCATTAAGAGGTAACCACCGTGTGCGATGCTTGAATACGCCAATAGACGTTTCACATTTTGTTGGGGAAGCGCTGCGAGATTACCGACGGTCATCGTCAGTGCGGAGACTATTGCCAGCATAAAGGGCCAATCAACCGCTTGCATCAGTTCGGTGCTGCCAAACCCGGCATAGAAGAACCGGATGAATAGGGCAAACCCGGCGGACTTTGAGGCGACGGATAAGAAAGCGGTTATCGGGATAGGTGCACCTTCGTAAACGTCAGGGGACCACATGTGAAACGGTACGGATGCTATCTTATAGCCGACACCTGCGAGAACGAAAGTTATCGCAATTAGCACAGCGAGCGGCGTTATATCTCCGGCTGCGAGGAGTTCTGTGAGTCGTCCGGCAATTTGTGCCAGATCCCCTGTCCCTGTCATTCCGAATAGGAAGGAGAGCCCGAAAAGCATTGTTCCAGATGCGACTGCGCCGTAGGTGATGTATTTGAACGCCGCTTCACTTGAGCGCGGGCTATGCGTCAAGAACCCAGCCAGGATATAGGAGGTGAGGCTTACCGTCTCCAACGAAATGAATATCATCAACAGGTTAGTTGACGATGCCATGAGGAACATGCCGAGGGTGAGGGCTAACAAGAGGGCATAGTATTCGCCCTTCAACCGCGCGTCGAGTTCCTCAGAGCGGAGTGAAAAGAGGATCGTTGCGGCAGTTGCGAGTAGCAGCAAAATCTTGAAAAAGCTGGAAAACGCATCGAGTCGGATCATCCCGAGAAAGAGGGAAATAGGCCCTTCATCGCCGAAAGAGAAGTGTATGAAGAGAACAGCAGCAAAAGTGCAAATACATCCTACGAGCGAAAGATGTGCGACAGCGGAACTCTCCCTATTTTTCGCAACGAGATCAAGGAGAATGACGGCAACGGCAAAAATGACCAGTAGGATTTCCGGGGTGAAATAGAGGAGGCTATCAATATTTTTCATGCTTTCCTCAAAACCTCCTATATCGCGTGCAGGACATCTATGAGATTGGTAACGGATTCTCTGAACATATCAATGGCGAAGTTGGGCCAGACACCGAGTACGATGGTTAAGATGCCGAGTGGTACAAGTGTCAGAATTTCACGTCCGTTGATTTCAGGGAGAGCTTCGTATTTGGGGTTGAGTGTCCCTAAGAAGACCCTTTGAAGTGTCCAGAGGAAATATGCGGCACCGACAACAATACCTATTGTAGACAAGATGGTCAAGAACTTGAATTTATCATAGGCACCGAGTAGGGAGAGTGCCTCTCCGACAAACCCGCTCAAGCCGGGCAACCCTAAAGAAGCCATGAAAGCGAGCGTCGTGATGCCGGTATAGATGGGCATTCTGGTTCCGAGACCGCCGAAGCCGTTGATTTCACGGTGGTGCGCCCTATCGTAGAGGACACCGACGAGTAGGAAGAGCATCGCACTGATAACACCGTGGTTAAACATCTGAAGGATCGCGCCTGTGATACCGCTATCATTTCGAGCGGCAAGCCCCAAGATGACGAAACCCATGTGTCCGATACTGGAATACGCGACCAGTTTCTTAAAGTCGGTTTGCGCCAGTGCGCAGAAGGAGCCGTAGACGATGTTAATAAACCCAAGCAGCGCGAGGCTATTGCCCCAGAAACCTGTCCCGTCGGTAAAGTGGGCTAAACCTTGTGGGAACATCGCCATGTTCACCCGGACCAATCCGTAAGTTCCCATCTTTAGGAGGATACCTGCGAGGATAACACTGATGGCAGTCGGTGCTTCGACGTGTGCATCGGGGAGCCATGTATGGAAGGGAAAGATCGGTACTTTAACGGCAAATCCGATAAAGAAACCGACGAATACCCACATCTGGAAGCCCGGATCGGCGAGCGCGTGTCCTTGTGTGGCGGCTAAGGTAATGAGTGTCGGAATATCAAATGTTCGTAAGCCTTCAGCCACTCCGTTAACGATATTGCTATTGAGGTAGACTGCTATCATAGCGACCAGCATCAGCACACTGCCGAAGAGGGTGTATAAGAAAAACTTAATGGCAGCATATTCGCGACGCGGTCCGCCCCAGACACCGATGAGGAAATACATCGGCAACAGTGTGAGTTCAAAGAAGACGTAGAAGAGAAAAAGGTCTAACGCAGCGAAAAAACCGAGCATTCCTGTCTCAAGCAACAGGAACAGTGCCATATACGCCTTGATGCCCTTTTCAATGTTGCGCCACGATGCGATAACACAGATGGGACCTAAGAGTGCGGTAAGGAGTAAAAGGGTTACGCTGAGCCCGTCGACACCGACGTGATACTGGATATTGAATGCATCAATCCAAGGAACAGGACCGTGGAAAAACTGCGTTCCTGCAGTTGATCGGTCGTAAGTGATGAATAGGTATACTGCGAGTGCGAGTGGAATGAGCGTAAAAAGGAGCGTAACGCGTTTAACGAGTTCCTCCGATTCGCGCGGCAGCAGTAAAACAACAATCATTCCCAGCAACGGGATAAAAATCATTAGAGACAGTAACATTTAAGCCGGATCCTCCTTGTCCCATTATCGGGAAATGAAATAGAATATAAACAAAAGTACTGGAACCACAATTGGCATAAGTACAAGCAACCTCTCTGCCCTCTTACGCCGCGTTTCAAAGTCCCGATGGCGAAGGACAAGCCAAACGCTAATACCACTAAGCAGTGGTACAAAAAACGGGAACAGTTTAAACAGTACCATGAGAAGTCCATCCTTATAAAGCCCGGAAAATTAAGATTAGCAACACAATCCCTGCCAGTACGACGAAAAGGTATGTCTGAATCGCACCCGTCTGAATACGACGGATTCTGCCGCCGACTGCCCATGTGACTTGGGCGACGCGATTGACGATACCGTCAACGACGCGGGTATCGAAAGCCCCTGTGAACGCAGCAAGCAGATCTCGCGTTACAAAGCCAACACCGTTGACAATGCCATCAACGACACGCCCATCAAATTGGGCGAAAAGCCGTGCTTTCCACACCGTGAGCGCGACCAGGACACCGTCGTAAAATTCGTCAAAGTAGTATTTGTGCCAGAACAGGTTGTAGAGCGGTCGGCAAGTCGTTGCGACGGATTCAGCAGACAAAGTTCGCCTGTGGTAGAACAACCATGAGAGGGATATACCTAAGCCCGCCACGATGATAGATAGCACCATGGCGATGGTATGTGCGGGACCGTGTCCGTGATGTCCGTCGTCTGCGTGTGTGCCATCTGTGCTGTGTCCACTTTCTTCCTCAGCTGCGACTGCTTCGGACACGCCAAAGAGTGATACGGTGTAACCCTTTCCGCCTGTGGTATTATTGGGAGAAACATAGGCGTGTTGCGGTGCATGCAGGTGTGGTTGCGGTGGCGGTTTAACGTAGGCTTCGTTGAACCAGAGTATATTGACGACAGGCAGACTCAAGAATGCCAGAATGAGAAGCGGTACAGTCATCGACCTCGGAGATTCGTGTGCCATGTCGTGCATCTCTTGATTGCGCGGTTCACCGAAAAAGGTCATAAAGATTAGGCGGAACATATAGAACGCTGTAATTCCTGCAGCGCAGAGTGCCATCCCAAACAAGATATAGTGATGTACGGAGTTCCATTCCATCGCCCGTCCGAGTACGCCGCCTAAGATGGCATCTTTGCTCCAGAACCCGGAGAAAATGAACGGCACGCCGGAGATAGACAGTGTAGCGATGAGCATCGTGATAAAAGTAATCGGCATCTTGTGGCGGAGACCGCCCATATTCCGCATATCTTGGTCAGGCGGAATCTCAGAACCGAGAATATGTTCCTCACTGTCTGCATGTTCGTGATCGTGTTCGTCATCATGTGCGTGTGCGTGCATGGCGTGAAAGGCGTGAATGACGCTTCCTGAACCGAGAAAGAGCAGTGCCTTGAAAAAGGCGTGCGTTGTCAGGTGAAAAAGTCCAGCGACGTAACTACCGGCTCCAATTGCGAGCATCATGTATCCCAATTGGCTGATTGTAGAATATGCCAAGACCCGCTTGATGTCAAACCGGACGATAGCGATCGTTGCGGCGACCAAAGCAGTAATACCGCCGACATAGGCGATGACCAGAGACGAGGTTTCTGTCAAGATTGGGAACATCCGAGCCGTGAGGTAGACCCCAGCGGCGACCATCGTCGCAGCGTGAATCAATGCACTGACAGGTGTGGGGCCTTCCATTGCATCTGGGAGCCATGTATGCAATGGCATCTGTGCGGATTTACCGATAGCACCGCAGAAAATGAGCACACCCGCGATAGAGAGCCAGGCCATATCGCCTGTGGTGAGTTGGGAAGCGGCGAGGGCAAAAATGCCACCTTCTCCATAGAGAGATAGCGTTTTAAACTTGGTGAAGAGCATCATCATGCCGATGAACATGCCGACATCACCGACGCGTGTGGTCAAAAACGCTTTTTTACACGCATTCGCGGCGGAGTCTTTTTCAAACCAGAAGCCGATGAGCAGATAGGAGCAGAGTCCGACGAGTTCCCAACCGATATAGATGCCGAGGAGGTTGTCCGACACAACCAGAAAGAGCATTGAGAAGGAGAAGAGCGATAAGTAGGCAAAGAACCGTGGATACCGTGGATCACCGTGCATGTAGCCCATAGAAAAAATATGGACGAGGCTACTGACGAGCGTCACAACAATCAGCATAATTACGGTGACACTGTCCAAGTAGAAGCCCATAGAGAACGTAACGCCACCGAGTGAAAGCCAATCGACGGTATGTGCTTCTGGACTCGGAACGACCTCTCGTAGGAGCAGGAACGAGCAGGCGAGTGCGATGAGCATCGCCGCAGTAGACAGGTAGTCCTGCCGAGGGAAACGCCGATTCGCCAAGCCCAGAAGCCCGAAAATCGCAAAAGCGGCGAGCGGGCAAAGCAAGATGATACTTATTAAAGGAACAACCATATTTTTTGTTTTTTAAGCCTTTTCTTTTATTAATAGGACTTACGCAATTTTGACCGTAACACTTGGTTTTAGAGGCAGATACTG
>VXZK01000171.1:5901-34579 GCA_009845545.1 Candidatus Poribacteria bacterium | reverse complement strand
CCTAACAATATCAACCACATACTGATCTCCAAAAAAAATGGGGGTAAGTGACTTTTTTTTTACAATAGGATACAATAGTCATAAAAATATCCAAAAGGGAGGCTCTTATGCCGAGAGTTCTACCGACAAAGAAAATATGCCACGCCTGCCGATTACACTTCAATGGCGAGACACTCACAGACATCGCTATATTGCTCGAGGTCAGCATTCACACGCTATCACGCTGGCGAAAGACACAGATTTGGAATGACTTTGAGGCGAAACTCATCGACGAATGGCATCAAGAAACAAAACAAAACGAAAGCACGGAAAACGGACGCGCCACCGCCCCCCGCCGAAAACAAGATTGATTGTTTCGCTTCCACTCTCGTGAGACGTTCTCCTTATCGGTGACGCGCCGGATCGAGGCAAGCATCAAAAACCTTTCCCCTCTGCCAAGCCTCCCTGAATACTTCAAATCGCTGTCCGTCCGCGCGTCTTTTAAGAACTCTATATATAAATTGTCATTTAAGCCTTCATTTAAGCGATTTTGACAAACTGCGATAAACCCAGTCACCAACAGGGTTTATCGGCGGTTGAATTTTCCCATGAAACGCAGCCACGCTGCGCATAGATGCAGCCACGCTGCACTTCGGTGCAATGACGCTGCGCATAGATGCAGCCACGCTGCACTTGACATCTCACGAAAATGGTATTTCTTCCACTTCGGGCAGGTCTTTTTTGCTGCCGTTGGTGTGCTTCCCGTTCGACGAGACCTTATACTTCTTCTCTATGTGTTCTCGGATATGTGCAATCTCGTAAGGGTATAATTCGCGTTTCACGGCGGCTTCCCGCTCGGCTACCAGTAAATCGACTTCTTCAGCGATTTTCTTTTCGCGCTTCAGCACGCGCAGATCGTGGGCATCCTCACGGGCTTTCTCTCGATAGGGGAGTGCGTAGATCGTGCCGTTCTGGTTAAAGCCCTTTTCTACTAACAGCCCGATGTCCTTCTGCTTTGAAATCGACAGTTGGAGTGTCCGTAATTTCTTACCGAGAAAATCAGCGATGTCCTGTGTTTTGATGGCGTGAGATTGTGCGCGTAGCACATCATAGTTCAGCGCGATATAGGAATAGGTGTTTAAATCTGTCGCAGTGAGGTTGTGCTGGACAGATAACTTGAGAATATCGCGGTGTGATGGGTGGTAGAAAAGCGGTAAGTCGTCATCGTTGAATTCGGCTTCGCGGTCGTCATCGTTCAATTCTTCTTCGCTCCCGTCTAAGTCGCGTTCGAGTTGTTTCGTTCTCATCGTCTATCCTCTGCCCGTGCCAATGCCAAACAATTGCAAAACAATGCTTGACATCGCTTTTAATCACGGGTATCATATAGACAGAAAGTCTTATGTAATTGACTTGGGTGGGAATGCAAGAAAGGGATTAAAGGTCTCTAATGCGAATGTGTTTGGAATTCGTGTTGGTGTGAGTATCAATTTGTTTGTAAAAAAGAAAGGGAATCTATCAGAAGTACCCCGTATCTTCTACTATCGCATTGATGAATTATGGAATAAAAAACAGAAATTTGATTTTTTGAACGAATATCAACATATAGGTGGTGTTACATGGGAATCCATTCAACCAGATGCGCGGCATACATGGATCACCGAAGGACTGCACACAGAGTTTGAGACCTTTATTCCAATGGGAAGTAAGGAAGCAAAGAGAGAAAAAGATGAAGCAATAAGTGTTATTTTCAAAACTTATAGCAACGGGGTGAAAACTAATCGGGACGCATGGACTTACAACTTCAACCAAAATGTGCTCACTGAAAACATGAGCCAGATGATTGATAATTACAATATAGAAGTTGCCCGATGGGCACAACGAACAGATCGGGATGCCAACCTTGATAATTATGTAATTTCTGATGAAACGGAAATCAAGTGGAGTTCCACTTTAAAACAGAGGTTACAGAGTGGGCAATCTGCTGCATTTACAGATGTAAAAATTCGCCAATCTCTCTATCGTCCGTTCACGAAATTGAATCTCTACTTCGATCGAATGATGGTTGACAGAGTGCTTGTATTTCCATCTATCTTCCCTTCCTTGGAGACAGAAACGCAAAATCGAGTAATAATCGTCAGCGATCATGGCTTCCGCGCAGGCTTTAATGCGCTGATGGCAAACCTTATACCTGATGTTCATACCATTTCATCAAGAGATAGTTTTCAATGTTTTCCCTTCTACATCTACGACGAAGAAGGCACAAACCGCCGAGAAAACATCACCGATTGGGCATTGGCACATTTCCGCACGCATTACGAGGACGACACCATCAGCAAGTGGGACATCTTCCACTATAACTACGGACTCTTGCACCATCCTGAGTACCGCGAAAAATACGAGGCGAACCTCAAACGCGATCTACCGCATATCCCTCTCGCTAAAGACTTCTGGGGGTTTGCAAAAGCAGGCGCGCACCTCGCGAATCTCCACGTCACCTACGAATCGCAGCCCGAATACGATAAACTTAAGTTCATTCAGACCCCAGATACGCAGCTCGATTGGCGCGTTGAGAAGATGAAACTCTCGAAAGACAAAACGCAGATTGTCTATAACAATTTCTTGACGCTTGATGGGATACCACCAAAAGTCTTTGACTACCGACTCGGCACGCGTTCTGCGTTAGAGTGGGTAATTGACCAGTATCGCGTCAAAACAGACAAACGGAGCGGCATCGTCAACGACCCGAACCGTCCCGACGCCCCGCAATACATCGTCAAGTTGCTCGGCAAAGTCATCACCGTCAGCTTAGAAACCGTGGATATTATTGACAACCTGCCCGGATTAGAAATACAATAAACAGGAGGCGAACAATGAGATACGCGGACATATCAAGTAAATTTTTCATATTTACAATCAGTCTATTTTTCATGATGCAGTGCGTTCCGATGGGTTTTGCTGTTACGAGCTGGCGTGAATCGGAACGCAACGGCGGTTGGCAAATCTGGATCTCCGCAACGGATTTTGAAGAAATACAGGGTATCGGCACCAGCAAAACCGAAGTCAAATTGGCTGAAAAAGCAACGAAACCGTGGTTATCGGAAGACATACTCATTGCTACGGATTTAGGCGGTTTCGCAGATTTTGAATTTGAGAGTCCAGTGGAAGGAGCAGCTTATATGTGGGGACGTATTGCGGATTTCCGTGGCGGTGGACAGTCTTGGTTTATCGTCCTTAACAGCCTAAACCATGCAGGGGAAGGACTCATATTTGGTACCCCAGGTCTTGCTTGGCAATGGGTTGGTAACAGAGACGTACCAGACTCAAAGTCTCCTACAGATTTAAAAAAAGGGAAAAATACCGCTCGTATCGTGCCTCGTGAAGCCAGGGCTGGTGTAGAACCGTTGTTTGATGTTTTCATGATCTCAACAAAACCCATTGAACCTACCGATGCGGACTTCAATGCAGCCCAAAAGCGAGGACTCGCTGTTGAACCCACGGATAAACTGGCGACGACCTGGGCATCTATTAAGAACCGCTTCTAATGTATTTTCATGGTAGAAAACTGCAAATGCGACAGCACAAAAATCTGCGTAATCCGCGATTCAGACAACCCATAACTGGAAACTGGCGACTGGCAACAATGCCGCTGGTAATAGTCTTGGTATCAATTATGTTTACAATACAAGCAACTGCTGACCGGTTCGAGGATTTCAGTGTCGATCCAAACTGGGAAGGCAGAGGGAACCGGACTGCCGAAAAACATGCCCGAACCGTTGTGCAAAACTTCGGCTACAGCCGCACAAATTATGCAGGCGGCGAGACATCTGGTGAGATCGGCGGACGCATCTCGCGTTCACTGACCCCAGCGACTTACGCCACAGGTATCCCCACAAAAACGCTCAACGACCCTTTCACAGCATCCGGCAAATTCGCTGTTACCGAAGCAGACGGCAGTAGCGGGATGCTGATAGGCTGGTTTAATACGGATTCAAGAGGTTGGCGAACCCCCAATTCACTGGCGTTCCGATTGGACGGCAACGGCGGAAAATACTGGGTGTTCTTTGAATACGGGACGCAAAATTATCTGACCGGAAGCGGCGCAACCTTTCAAGGGGAACGCTATCAGACAACGAAAACGCCACCAGAGCAGGCGGACGGCACAGGGCACACATGGTCACTGACCTATGACCCAAGCGGTGCTGCTGGGAACGGTGAAATAATTTTTCTGATGGATGGCAATACCTATACGGTACCACTGGCACCCGGACACAAAGCCGACGGTGCGACTTTCAATCGCTTCGGCATGCTGAACATGCAGATTGCGGGGAAGGGGATGAGCGTTTATCTCGATGACCTGAGCATTGACGGAAAAACCTACGATTTCACCGACAATCCGGGTTGGGAAGAAAACGGCAACCGCGTCACATTTGATGATCGAGAAATCCGACCCTATCATAACTTCGGATGGAGCGAAACGAACCACGCCGGTGGAACACTCGGCGAAATTGGCGGGCTGATTTGGCGCGCAGATGAGAGGAAACCTGAACAGGCAGGGTATTATGCAGATCGAATCGGTCAGCTAACGATGGACGATACACTTGAGGCAGCAGGAAAAGTCGCAATGCTTCGGGCAAGTGCTGACAGTGCCGTGCTGATCGGTTGGTTCAATTCCGAAACCTATATCGGTGCGCCGCCGAAGAATTTTGTCGGCATCATGGTCGAGGGCCCCAGTCGTATCGGACATTACTTCCGTCCTGTCTACGCCAACGCTAAAGGTCAGCACGAAATCATGAAGACCGGACCCGTGATTAAACCTTCTCGCACATCGCATCAGTGGCGACTCGCCTACGCACCGGATGCCAACAATGGAGACGGGCAGATGACTGTCACGTTCAATGACGAAACGATCTCGCTGAATCTCAAACCCAATGTTCGTGCCGGTGGTGCCGTTTTTGATCGGTTCGGGATGCTCTCATTCCAGCGCGGCGGACATTTTGTGGATATTTATTTTAATGATATTTCCTATACTGTCCAATCGAAGTGATACCTTGTAATCCTGATTTTCCCCGGGCCCGGTAGGGGCGGTTTCCTAACTGCACCATAGGTGTCAATTTTAGAAAAAACCGTACCCTCCCGTAGGTTGGGTTGAACGCATGCTACCAAAATCGTCCAAATCAGAGAAAAACACAACTTTTCCCAGAGGTGCCGCATTCACCAGAGACCGCGTGAAACCCAACGCTTTGGATACCTTGAATTCTCCGAGACCCTGACAGTATAAAGTTGGGTTTCACTCCGTTCATGAGTAGATATAACGGTATATTGGTTTTCAGGTGTGTTTGGTGTATCAACATTCGACTTCTCAACGCCGTTCAACCCAACCTACGGGACTTCAAGAGGAAACTACTGAAAATCCACTAAATTGACACCTATGGTGTTGATTTGGGTGAGATACATCCAATGGTGTGTTTTGATGGTCAAGCTGCTCTGATTTTTAATGGACGGTATATCCGCTCGCTATATCGACTTAGAAATAAAGTGCTTGCAGGATTCAATTCTGCCATTAGCAAATGCCAACGCTATTCCAAACGCTGGTGGAAACTTATGCGTCGCAAGTGGAAGCGTATTAGAAGGATAGATAATCAAATCAAGGACGGCTTGCACAAGCACACGCGAAAGTTGTTAGATGAGTGTGAGTTGCGAGGTATTGGTACCATTGTTGTAGGTAATTTGATGGGTATACGCGATAATATAGATTACGGTAAAAAGTCAAATCAGAAGCTGCATCAGTGGCCATTCGCCAAGTTGATTACTATGATAACCTACAAAGCTAAGGCATTAGGTATGAAAGTAAAACATATTAACGAAGCCTATACCTCACAAACTTGTCCGAAATGTGGCAACAGGAAAAAACCTACCAAGGCTAAGAGATGCATCGGGAAATCGCATTGAAAATCAGGAATCTGGAACATTTTTTATCGACTTCACACATCCAGAGGTACAAGATTTGACCGTTCAACGCGCTATTGCGGTGGCTGAATGCGGTCTCTACGACGGTATTTTTTTGGATTTATGGCACCCCCGTATACTTGTTGACCGTGTGGGGAAAGATATAGACCCAAATGTTGAAGTAGAAGCGAAGTTATTATTACTAAAGCGTATCCGTGAAGCCGTTGGCGACGAGTTTCTGATTCTTATCAACACTGTGCGCTGGAAAGCTCCGCGTTCCGCGCCGTATGTAAATGGATCTTTCATAGAAACCGAATGGGATCCGAAGATCGGTTTCTATACCCGTGAGCGTCTCATTCAAATAGAAGATACATTGCTCTGGTCCGAAGAAAATTATAGGGAACCGCAGATAAACTGTTTAGGGGGGATGGGAATTGGAACCGAGCATCCTGATAGTGCAACAAACCGACATTGGATGCGGGTTTTCACGACAATGAGCCTGACACACTCTGATGGGTATGTGCTTTATAATAGCGGTCCTGATATGAGTCATGAACACTATTGGTACGACTTCTGGAACGCCGACCTCGGTCGTCCGGTCGGCGGTGATGAAACAAAAGCGCAGTTTTATGAGGGCATTGATGGGCTATTTATCCGAGAGTATACCAACGGTTGGGCGGTGTATAATCGGTCTGGCACGGCATAGGAGATTGAACTTCCGCAGGAGGTTCTGGCTGGGCGAGCGGCGTAAAAGATAAACGCCGGCATACGTTGGCGGATTTGGACGGCGAAATCTATTTGAAGGTGGAAGTGCCTCCTACTGCGGATGTCAATGGTGATGGTGTTGTTAATATACAAGATTTAGTGATTGTGGCAAATGCGTTTGGTGAAGCGGCACCCGATCTCAACGGCGATGGCGTTGTCAATATACAGGATTTAGTGATTGTGGCAAATGCGTTTTAGATGTGATTTATCCTATGAATGTTCGTGTAGAACAGAGGTGACAAATGCTGATAAAATTTCTAATCATTGTAACAGTCCTGTTTTTATCTCCTTTATCTGTATGGGCAGGCACATTTTTGGAAACTTTTGATGGCAAAGAGTTGGAGGGATGGCAGCAAATTTGGGCGGTTAAGGGACCTGCTGTCTGGGAGATTGTTGATGGTGAACTGCACGCAGAAAGTCGTGAGGCGTATATTCATTTACTGACAACTGGGGATACCACCTGGGAAGACTACACTATGGAACTTGATGTCAAACCCCTGAAAAAACACGGTATTGGCGGTATCTCGATCGCTGTGCGAGTTGACGGAACTTGGTTAGTTTACTGCAGTATTTATGATCCCGTGATTATAAGGGGTGATGATCCTCCGGTTCAAGAAAGACGAATAGGGTGTCACGCTGCCGGTTTGCACCTGCCACCACGTGCCATCCTTTTTACTGAACTGCGCCCACTTTTAAGATTAAACAGATGGTCCCATCTGAAACTAAGCGTTGAAGGCAATATCTTTACCTTCTGGATTGATGATGAACAAATCATGGAGCCTACGAAACTTCTAATTTTCAAGCAGATTGATGTCTTTGCGGATTTTCCCGATTTTCAGACTGGCGGTGTCGGGTTCGGTCTCTGGAACTATACGGCAATTTTTGATAACATCACTGTCACAGGGGAGAGCGTTCCAAACAGCGGTGATTTCGCCGTAACGCCCCAAGCAAAATTGGCGACAACCTGGGGACACTTGAAAAGATTTTAGCGGCAACGGCGATAGCATTGAGAGGAGAATTATTATGAAAATAGAACGGACCTATACAGTCTTTGGCATAACACTCTTGTTGAATCTATTCCTTTTCAGCATGAATGCTTGGGCGGATACGTATATCTCCTTTAGTTCCAATCGGGCTGGAAACTATGATGTCTATGTTATGGATATATTCGGAAACAATCTACGCAACTTGACGAATCACCCCGCTTATGACGGGGACGTAACATGGTCACCGGACGGAAATTCTTTCGCTTTTGTGTCGAACCGGGATGGACACCGCGATATCTACATTATGGATGTCGATGCGATAGCAGCTCGACGATTGACAAATCATCCAGAGGAGGCTACCCAACCGGACTGGTCCCCTGATGGAAACTGGATCATATTCACGTCGGACAGAGAGAGCAGGGAAAACTATGATATCTACAAAATAGGGGTCAACGGTAGAAATCTACAACGGCTCACTAAACATAAAGCATACGATTCGGCCCCAGCGTGGTCGCCAGATGGGAAACAGATCGCTTTCTCTTCCCATCGCGATGGAAGTACGGGTATCTTTATGATGAATGCCGAAGGGAAACATCTCAGGCGCGTTACACAAGCAGAAGTTAGAGCGATATCTCCGAGCTGGTCGCCAGATGGGAAACAGATCGCTTATTCTGCAAATTTTGCGGGCAGTGGTATCTACGTCCTGGATATGCTTAGGAAAGATTTGCGCCGCGTGACGCCTATGGGCATTTGGAGTAAGCACCCAGCGTGGTCACCCGATGGGGATTGGGTTGCCTACGATATGGAACCTGAAAAGCAGTGGGGCAACCCGAAGGAGTTGGATCAAAACATTTATATCGTCGGTGCTGACGGAGGTAGACCTCGCCAAATCACAGTGGATGCGGGGAAAGATCGTGATCCCGCGTGGGTCCCAGAGACGTTTTTCTCTGTAGCCCCGAGCACGGAAAAACAGACAACGCTCTGGGGTAAACTCAAGCAATCGGAAGATGCTTCCAAGTAGATACTGCATTATAGGAGGAATTTATGCGTATGAAACGCACCGGCATTTATGTGGCGTTAGGAATAGCGTTTCTGCTAAATAGCAGTCTGTTCGTCAGTATTGGTTGGACGATTGAAACGGATGTCATCTCTTTTGTTACAAGAAAGGACAGGGGGCATTCTATCCAACTCATAAATACTCAAGGCGAATTCCTTTAAAGAAATAAGCCTTTTCATGTTTCCAGCAGAGTGGTGATTCTTCAGGAAATCGCCACTCACTGCCCTTAAGGGATTTCGGTGGTACAGTCTTTTCGCGATCGTGTGCTTCGCTACGGTGTTTTGTCCGCGTTGTCGTATTATGGGAGCAATTTCCGCAACATCTGAATCAGTGTACTCTCTGAAAACCATTTGCCCGCCACCCGCCAGACGCTACTCGAAAACGTCGGATAAACGTGAATCATCCCGCTCAACTTCCGCAACGGAATCCCCTGTTGCATCGCCAGCACATATTCATGTATGACCTCTCCGGCATTCGCACCGACGAGGTGAACCCCCAATATCTTCCCCGTCCATCGGCTCGCAATAACTTTACTGAATCCGTGCGTCTCGCCTTCCGCAACGGCTCTGTCAACGTCGTTTTGATCGAGTGTGAACACGTCAACATCGCCGTATTTCTCACGTGCCTCTGTCTCAGTGAGACCACAGCGTGCCACCTCCGGGTCACAGAAGGTTGTCCACGGCACGACGGCATAGTTGATGGTGTTAGAAAGTGGAAAGAAGATATTTCGGAGGAGCAGCTGCGCTTGGAAAGCAGCGACGTGCGTGAACAGGTAGTGCCCAATCACATCACCTGCAGCGTAGATGTTACGAACGCTCGTCTGAAGTCTGTTGTTAACTTCAATCCCGCGGCTACCGACCTGCACCCCGATTGTGTCGAGTCCTAACCCTTCCACATTCGGCGCACGTCCTGCAGCGATTAGGATATTGTCAAACGTCTGTTCCGTCGTCTCGTTCTCACTGTTGCTGAATGTTACGCTTGTGCCATCTGGTTTCCCTTTCACAACGTGTGTTATATTGGTATTGAGTCGGATTGTGATCCCTTCCTCGCGGAGATAGTGCAGCATCTGTTCAGAGACATCGGTATCCTCTTTGGTGAGGATACGTCCGCTCCGTTGTGCGATCGTCACATCGGCACCGAGACGGTGAAATGCTTGTCCGAGTTCGATACCAATCGGACCCGCACCGACAACGAGCAGCCGTTTAGGAAACGCCTCCAACTCCCAAACGGTTTCACTATCGAGGTAATCACAAGATTCCAACCCGGGTATCGGCGGTGCTACCGGACGCGAGCCGGTACTGATGACAAACTTTTTGCTTTTGAGGGTGCGTGTTTCGCCGCTTTCGATATCTTCCACGACGAAGGTATCAGATGCTTCAAAATGCCCGGCTCCAAAGATGACATCGACGCCCATTTCGCGGAACCGCTCTGGATTGTCGTGTTCATCTTCAATGGCGTGTTGTGTCCCTCGCACATAATCCATCACACGCTGCCAGTCAGGCACAGCGTCTGAAACAGTGATACCGTATTTCTCTGCGTTTCTGGTGTAATTCGCCACCTTCGCCGCTTTCAGGAGTGCTTTGGAAGGCACGCATCCTGTCCAGAGGCAGTCGCCACCGATGCGATGCTTCTCCACAAGCGCGGTCTTTTTGCCTAATTTTGCCCCTGCTACGGCAAGCACGAGTCCCGCGCTGCCCCCGCCGATGATCGTCAAATCGTACGTATCCACAATTTCATTTACCCCATGTTGACCGCCGCAGTACTCTGCCTGGCAGCTGCCCTGTCACGTTCCCATCTTCGACAACTGAAACGCCGTTGACGAATACCCAGTTTACACCGACGGGCGATTGCACCGGATCAAACCATGTAGATTTATCTGCAACGGTCTCTGGATCGAAAACGACGATGTCCGCGGCGAGTCCTTGGCTGATTTTGCCGCGGTCGAAAATTCGGAAACGTTCCGCGGGGAAACCACTCATCTTGTAAATCGCTTCTTTCAGTGAGACGAGTTGACGTTCACGCACAAACTTACCGAGATACTGCACGAAACACCCGTAACTCCGGGGGTGTGGATGTGGAATGTTATAAACACCATCGCTCGCGATCATCATACGCGGATGGCTTGCTGTCTGATTCAAGATACGTTCGTTTTCTTCAGGCGGTGTCGCCCACGGCATCACAAACGTTTCAATCGCGGCTTCTTCACAGATAAAGTCAAATGCGAATTCTTCGTTAGATTTACCTTCACTTTCGGCGGCTTCAGCGAGCGTCATACCTATAAAACGCCCCGAACGGTTGTAACCCACAATCTGGCTGCCGTCACGTAATTCGCCGCGTAGGTGTGCGATCGACTTTTCTCGGACTTCGGGATCCTCAAGGCGTGCTAACATATCGTCAGGGGCACGCGTTTGATATTCCATCGGGAGCATCATCGCGAGATGCGTCATGCCGGCGGGATAGAGATAGGATTCAAAGGTCAAATCTATCTGTTCTTTCTCAACACGTTCAAGTATATCAGCGACTTCATCGTCCACACGTTCATGCGAGATATGCACAGGAATCCCGGCGCGTTGAGCAATCTCAATCGTCTCTTCCCACGCCTGTTTTCTCCCGAGAATGCGGTATCGGATATGCGCGGCATAGATTGCGTCGTAGGCTTGAGCGATACTTGAAAGATACACGAGTTCCTTCAGGTCGGCATTCGCGGAGGGTTGATAATCCAACCCTAAGCAGAGACTGCAAGCACCTTCCGCTAACCACCTATGGGTTATGCGCGACATCGCTAAACGTTCATCACTCGTTGCCGGCCGCGGATCCCAACCCATCACACCGAGACGAACAGCACAGTGTGGTACTTGCGGATAGAGGTTCGCAGGAATTCGCCCGTGGAACATATCAAGATACGCTTCAGGGGTCTCCCAGTTGAGCGGTAGTTCAGCATCGCCATAAGCGAATTGCGTGTAGTGCCACAACTCTTTCGCCTGCTCCGGTGGTAAAGGTGCCCAGCCAAACCCATCTGGCGCAGCCAAATGGGTTGTCACACCTTGACTGACAGCCGCGAATTGGTCGCGCCCACCGAGCAGAGCGATTTCAGAATGCACGTGCACATCGACGAAACCGGGGCAAACAACCTGTCCCTCCGCTGAAATCCGATGTCCTGTTTCTGCTTTCGCAAGGGCACCGATCGCGGCAATCTGGTCGTCCTGAATCCCGATGTCTGCAACAAACGGCTCCCGTTCACCTGTTCCATCAACGATATTTCCGCCTGCAATAATTGTGTCAAATCTCATAAAATGCTCCTTGATTGTTGATTGAGTCTACCATCAAAAACAGTGGATGTCAACAGGAAATTTGGATAAGCATGTCCTCCAGATTCACAACGCTTATCCCGATTTCCTTTTTCAACAAGAACTCGAATTCAGTTAATATTACAAAGGCGCGAGTTCTTGTTGAAAAAAAATCCGCCATCTGATACAATAATAGAAATAGTCATCGGTTGTCAGCTTCTCGATCCCTTAACCCACAATAGGAGGAAAACTCATGCATCACGTCTACACTTTCATCAGGACATTGTCCGCAGGTCCATGTTCCCTATTCGGAATAGTCCTATTGTCATTGACGATTGGCGTGAGCGGTTGTGGTGAGGATCCTTCTGGCGGAAGCGGCTTCACGGATGTAGCGCGCGGTGAACCGACTATCATTGATTCTGTCTTAGCGAATAATATTTTAGAGGACAGACCCAGCGGGATTACAAACACGTTCTTCGCCGAATTCGACGATCAGGTGTTTTTATGGATCTTATGGACAAATATCACGGAACGGCATACCGTTGAGGTCTCATGGTACTCGCCGGAGGACGACCCTGAGGATCCACCCTTCTGGACAGAAAAGAAGTCCTTTACATCAACAACCGTCGATAAAATTACGTGGTTTTATATCGATCTACCAGACCCAGACATTACAGGTGAGTGGTTCGTTGAAATCCACCTTGATGGCGACCTCTTTGAGCGGAGCCATTACTTCTGGGTAGAGTAACCACCTGCCGCACCCAGACGGAGAGAAGTTATGGATAGACTCAGCATCGCACATATCGGCACAGGCAGACGTGGTGCCGGCACCTACCTCCCCCTTATCTCAAAATTAACGGACGACCTGGCGTTAGTCGCTGTTTGCGATCCACGTGAAGAAAGCGTTACAGAACAGGGCGAAAAATACAACGTCCCTGCTTACACAGACACCAAGCAGATGTTAGACGAAGTCAAACCTGATATCTGTTCAATCGTGATTACACCGAGCAACAATCACATTCCCGGATTACTCTGCTCCGAACGCGGTGTCAGTTATTGTACAGAAACGCCGATTGATACCGATCTCGGATGGGCGGACAAGATGATTGCTTCCGCACAGCAGAATGGGGTGAAACTGGAGGTCAACGAAAACTATTATCGTGTACCGACAGAGCGGATCAAACGGGAGATGATTCTTGCAGGGGTCTTCGGCAAAGTCAACGTCGCCTACAATGATTTTCGAGGACACGGCTATCACGGCATCGGCCTCATCCGCAGCTACGTCGGTTTTGATAACGAACCGGTGCAAGTTTACGGATTCCGAAAGGGATATGACGTTCAGGAACACGTCTGGCGGAAAGGGCAACCGACGCGCAATACCGAGGATTGGCAACATGCGGTGATTGAATTCGCCGATGGTGCTGTCGGCATCTTCAATTTCAGTGGTCTCTCCTACGGTTCTCCGCTACGCGGCTTTAACGGCTCTAAATTCTACGCAGAACGCGGGATGTGTTTCCGAAACGATGCTGTTATCTTGAACGACACTGCCGATGAACAACGCGCGATTACGATCGCACGCAGAACCAATACCGTTGACGGCTATGAAACCTTAGCCGCACTTGTTGCCGATACCGACCCTGAAGTGGTTTGGGAAAACCCGTTGCAAAATTATCCGCTCAGCGATGGCGAGATTACGGTCGCTTCCGAACTGATGAGCCTCGTCAACGCCGTTCGCGATGATATAGAACCTGAATACGGGGCATACAACGGTCGTAAAGACCGAGAAATTGATGTCGCAATGGCACGTTCATGGTCAAACAACGGCGCACCTGTTACTTTCCCATTTGATTATGAGAAACGTTGAACACTTAAAAGATTGAAGCCGAAAAGACCAGCGAAGCACATCTACGCCTTTGTAAGCCCTTCTTTGCTGACGGCTTTAACCAAGAACTCGCGCCTTAGCAAAAGTATCTGTAGACGAGTTCTTGGTTAAAATTGAATTTTCCTTGCCGTTTGCGCTGGGATTCTGTATACTTAATTGGGAAACCACAAAACGCAACGGCTGAGTCGGGAAGCGGCGAGAGCGATTAATGCTGCTTTATAGGTTATGTTCGCGCGCTTAGCAAGCACGCCAATAGTCTGTAAAGTTACAAAAATAGCGAAAGGAATTTTTCATGTTGCAAAAAATGCGGTCCGTTTTCGTTCTTTTATTTATTTTCGGTTTCAGCGCGACAGTGATCGGAAATGAATGGGCGAATTACTATTTTCCTGATGAGCTCGACAGTTACTGGACTTATGAAGACCAAGACGGTGAAGAATTAACGCGCTACGCCATAGCACCTGAAGAGATTGAGGGCGAAACCTATCGCACCTTCAGTTATGAACCCGTCTTGGAGGACTGGACAAAATATCAGTATTATTTTCATCCCTATTTCTACCAAGTCAGTGACGATTGGGTCGCGTTCTTTGTCGGTGATGATATCGAAAATACCACACGGGCGGTCACAGAGAAGCACTGGAATGAGGCGATGGTAGTGATGAAACAACAGTTGAATAATCAACTGCCACCCGGGGTGACTATTGACCTTAATGTAACATACGAACTTGATATAGAGGCACAAGACTATTTCTATGTTTTGCCAACGCCTGCGACGTTCAATGAGGAGTGGGAGGCTTCGCGCGTTGATGTGGAAATGGATTTACAGATTGACATCACAAGCAACGTGGACGGTTTTCCACCGACAAGTCAGATGATCACAATGTTTTTAACCCTTGTTGAAACGGGGAATGTAAGGGGTACAGAGACGGTCGAAACAGCTGCCGGCACGTTTGAAGACTGCCTAATAATTGAGTATAAAATGGATGCCTCAATAAGGACTGAACCGGATCTGCCAGAAGCGAAAACTATGTTTCAGGATGTATATAAGGGGGCGTTGACAACGCTCTGGCTCGCTCCGAATGTCGGCATTGTTAAAATGCTACAGGAATCCGAAAGTACCGACATCGTTAAAACCATTGAACTAACGAACTATGAAATCAAATCTACTGAATCAGAGAGCAGTGAAAGTGATTAAGTCCGCTTTCTGAAGCACCACTTTCGGGAACTTGAAAGTTTACCGCGAGTCGCAAAAGGAATCTCTTATGTTAAAAAAGATGCAGCTTGTTTTTCTGCTTTTACTCATTTTCGGTTTCAGCACGATGTCAGTCGGAAATGAATGGGCTAACTACTATTTTCCTGATGCAGTTGGCAGCTACTGGACCTATGAAGACCAAGACGGGAACGAATTAACGCGATACGCTATAGCACCTGAAGAGATTGAGGGCGAAACCTATCGCGCCTTCAGTTATGAACCCGCCTTGGAGGATTGGACAGACTTTGAGCATTACATTCACCCTTATTTCTATCAGGTCGGTGACGATTGGGTCGCGTTCTTTGTCGGTGCTGAAATTGAGAACGGGCTTAAAGCAAACACAACGCAAGAGATGGAAGAAGCACTGCCAATGCTACGTCAACAAATGCTCGGCGATGCCCCCGCAGGGGTCTCCCTTGACTTAAATTACGATATTGAGGTGGCTTCGGCAGATTACTTCTATCTCCTACCGACCCCTATTGCTTACAATGAAGAATGGACAGCACTGGAGTTGAATGTCGGCCTCACCGTCACAATGGATATCCAAGGAGCACCTGTGGAAATACCGGGCGGCGCGCCGACGATCAAGACCCACAGCACCATCGTTGAGACTGGCGTAGTCACTGGCACAGAAACCGTTGAAACAGCTGCTGGCACGTTTGAGGATTGCTTGATCATTGAATACCAAACGGATGAAACGGTTCAAGTAACTATATCTGTGCCTGGAGCACCGCAGCAAGAACCGGAAGAACGAAAAGGGACGACCGTAACAACAATCTGGTTGGCACCTAACGTCGGTATTGTCAAATTCAGTCATGAGCATCCGGAGTCTGACGCAGCAAAGGAGGAGCTCGGATTGGAACCTGACGGAGAGCGGACCCTCGAACTAACCAACTATGAGATCAAAGGCTCGCCTTCGGAGGATGAATGAGCACCTTCCCTGTCTATCGGCCGAGACGACTGCGGGCAAATGAAAACCTGCGCCGACTCGTCCGCGAAACCGCACTCTCTGTCAACGACCTTATTTATCCGATGTTCGTCGTTCATGGACATAATACGGCAACCGAAATTTCTGCGATGCCCGGATGCTACCAATACTCGGTCGACAAACTCGTCACCGCCGCGAAAGAACTCGCTGCACTCGGAATCCCCGGCACAATTCTGTTTGGCATTCCAGCAGCGAAAGATCCAATCGGCACTGAGGCTTATGCCGATGACGGTATCATTCAACTGGCGGTCCGAGCGATCAAAGATGCCGTGCCTGACCTGCTTGTGATCACAGATGTCTGTCTCTGTGAATACACCGATCATGGACATTGTGGTGTCATTGAAGATAACGAAGTGCAAAACGACCCAACGCTGGAGCTCCTCGTTAAAGAGAGCCTCTCGCACGCTCAGGCTGGTGCCGATGTCATCGCGCCTTCGGATATGATGGACGGTCGCGTCGGCGCAATTCGAGAAGCATTGGACGAAAACGGGTATGAGAATATACCCATTATGGCGTATGCCGCCAAATATGCCTCCGCATTTTACGGACCCTTTCGCGAAGCCGCGGAATCCGCACCACAATTTGGGGACCGCCGCTCCTATCAGATGGACCCAGCAAATGCAGAGGAAGCACTACGGGAAGTCGCATTGGATATTCAGGAAGGCGCGGACGTTCTCATGGTGAAACCCGCACTCTCTTATCTGGATGTTATCCATCGCGTCAAAACAGAATTTCAGGTCCCTGTTGCCGCCTATAACGTCAGTGGAGAATATGCTATGGTTAAAGCAGCAGCACAGAACGGTTGGATTGACGAGGAGCGGGTCGCATTGGAACTTTTAACAAGCATCAAGCGCGCCGGCGCAGATATGATTTTAACCTACTTCGCAAAGTCCGTTGTTCAGTGGCTCAACGATTAGAAATCGCGATTGACCATCCGTTATTTGTTTCTATCAACTGATAAGGATATGGTTTCATCAGAAACCTAATAGTTAAAAGAATTGGAGGAACGCTTTGGAGAGCAGTAAATCCTTAGCCGCATGGCAAAAATCACAACAATTTATCCCCGGTGGGGTCAACAGTCCCGTCCGAAATTTCAGCAAGGTCGGTGGGCATCCACGCTTCATCGCACGCGGTGAAGGTTCAAAAATATACGATGTTGATGGAAACGAGTATGTTGATTATGTCGCCTCTTGGGGGCCCCTGATTTTAGGGCATGCGCATCCGAGCATTGCGGAGGCGATCAGTGCAGCAGCGTCGAACGGTACCAGTTTTGGCGCGCCGACGACATTAGAAACAGAACTCGCCGAAACCATTGTCAATGCTGTGCCTTCAATTGAAAAGGTGCGGCTCGTCAATTCCGGAACCGAAGCCACAATGAGCGCGATTCGCGTTGCACGCGGGTATACCGGGCGCGATAAAATCCTCAAAATTGACGGATGCTATCACGGGCATGTGGACTATCTCTTAGCAAAAGCCGGTTCTGGAGTCGCAACGTTTGGGCTTTCTGATAGCGGTGGCGTGCCGGAGGATTTCGCACGCAACACGCTCACCGTCCCCTTTAACAATCCCGACGCTGTCCGCGAAGCAGTAGAAGCCAATCCAGACGAAATTGCCTGTCTCATTCTCGAACCGATTATGGGTAATATGGGTATCATCCCACCGCATGACGGGTACCTCAATCAACTCCGTGAGATCACCGAAGAACACGGTATCGTACTCATCTTCGACGAGGTTATCACCGGCTTTCGGGTGGCTTATGGCGGTGCCCAAACTTACTATAACGTCACACCTGATATGACCTGTTTAGGGAAAATTATCGGTGGCGGTTTACCCGTTGGGGCATACGGCGGAAAACGGGACATCATGCAGTGTGTCGCTCCAGAAGGCGATGTCTATCAGGCAGGTACGTTGTCCGGCAATCCGTTAGCCGTTACCGCGGGTATAACAACGCTCAAAAGGCTTGCTGAACCGGGCACTTATGAACAACTTGAGACGCGTGCTGCAGCACTCGCAGAAGGACTCGCTGAAGCAACCCAAAAACACGATATTGATGCTTGGCATAGCCGCGTCGGTTCGATGCTGATGCTCTACTTCACACCGGAGACCGTTACAGATGCTGATGGCGCACGCACAGCGGATACCGAACGCTTTGAGCACTACTTCTGGGGACTCGTCCAACGCGGGGTCTATGTCGCACCCTCCCAGTTCGAGGCAGGGTTCGTCTCTTTGGTCCATTCTGAAGACGATATCAATAAAACCGTTCAAGCCGCAACACAGGTATTGGCGAACCTCGTTTAGGAGCTGTCAGTCGTCAGTTTTCAGTTAAGAGTCCCTTGTGGCAGGCACGTTGATTGTATTCACCACAGAAACCTTCTTTAACTGACGACTAACAACTGAAAGGTTTTTCGCAGAAAAACCGTACTGATAACTATTACATTATGTCCAGTTTTGATCAAATTGTTGAATTAATTGCCGATGATCTCAGTGCTATTGAGGTGAAACTCACGGAACACACCGCCAGCGAGTATAGTTTCGTTGATATGGCAGTCCAACATGTTGTAGAAGGCGGTGGCAAACGGCTCCGTCCTATCCTCGTTGTGCTTTCGGCCAAAGTCTGCGGATATTTGACCGACAACTCGCGCCTTAGCGAAAGTATCGGTAGACGAGTTGTCGATCAAGGAAACGATGCGCACACGCTCGCCGCTGTCGTTGAACTTATCCATGTCGCATCGCTTGTTCATGACGATGTGCTTGATGAAGCTGCCATCCGGCGTGGACGTGAGACGTTACAGACGAAATGGGGCAATAAAGTCGCTGTCCTTGTCGGAGATTATCTCCATGCGCGTGTCCTCTCTATGCTCGTCTCCCGCCGTGCCGACGATCCCGCAATGGCGATCCTCGCCGACACCACACAGGCGATGTGCGAAGGTGAAGTTATCCATGCATATAAGAGCGGTGATTTTGACATCTCCGAAGCCGAGTACCTCAAAATCATCAGTTTCAAAACTGGTAAATTGATCGCCGCGTCCTGCACCCTCGGCGCACACCTCGGAAACCCAACAGACACACAGCAGGTTGAGGCACTCACAATCTACGGACAGCATATTGGGACGGCTTTCCAAATTGTCGATGACGTGCTTGATTTCACGGAAGATGCTGATAAATTAGGAAAAAACACATTCGGTGACCTCCGTGAAGGGAAACTCACTTTTCCAATCATTTATGCCCGAACTGTTTGTGATGATGATGAAAAGCAGATGTTGGAAAAAGTTCTGAATCCTAACACCGACGAAGCCGAGGCGATCACCTTTGTTGAGGCTCTGTTTCAACGATATGGTGTTGAGGCTCACTGTTTGAAGGTTGCCCAGGACTATGCCGACCGTGCTAAAGCCGCATTGACAGACTTACCAGAGATACCGCCTCGCATCGCACTCGAACAACTCGCTGATTACGTCGTCTCACGCGAATCATGAGGAATGGTTGTCCGTTTTAACCAAGAACGCGATTTCCATATTTAAAAATATGCGCGCGTTCTTGGTTAAGGAAACCGGCGACTGTCGGTTAAAGAGATTTTTGATTCATCAGACCACCTCTTAACTGATGACTCTCACTGCGAGGCAAACTGACGACTGATAACTGTAATAAAATGTTTTATCCTGCGTATATAAACCTTCAAGACCGGAAATGCCTTGTTGTTGGTGGTGGAGCCGTTGCTGAGCGGAAAGTCGTCGCTATGCTCATCAGCGGCGGCGATGTTACCGTGATTAGTCCCGACGCAACGGAATTACTAACCTACCTCGCACAGATCGGCACAATTCGTTGGCACAAACGGCAACTCAGAGCAGGGGACACGCACGGCTATTTCCTTGTCTGTGCTGCGACCGATTTCACGGATATTAACACGGCAGTCTTCACAGAAGCGCACGAAAAAAATAAAATCCGTTTAGTTAATGTCGTTGATGTTATCCCACAATGCACCTTCGCCGCCGCTTCTGTTGTAACGGATGGCGAGTTGATGCTCAGCATCTCCACAAGTGGTAAAAGCCCCGCAACCAGTCGCCGCCTCCGTGAACATTTTGAAGAGGTTTTACATGCTTCTTCCTTATACACACTCGGATATGAAGATGGAGTGCCGGTGCCGATTGAGAATCAAGGGTTACCCTATCCTGTCTACCTACTATTGGAAAATCGCACGTGTGTTATCCTGTGTAGGCAGAAAACGACAGAAATTGAACGCCGCATCTCACTGTTATCTCAATGTGGTGCCTCTGTTGTCTGTCCGACACCGGACGAAATGAAACCGCATCATCTTGAAGATGCGTTCCTTGTGATTGCAAACAAGCCATCTGCCGTAGGGGCATCTTGTGAAAGTGAAGCCGGATTCATTCGGGAATATCTTGATGAACCGAGTGCTGGCACCCACTTTACCCCTGATCTCGTCATAGATGACAATCTAATAATTAGTGTGTCGGCTCGAAACAGTCAAGACATTGACAAAGCGAAACGGCTCCATAAGAAACTCGCCAACCAGTTTGAAAACAACGGTTACGGCGCATTTATCGAATTCCTTGGGACGCATCGTTCTGAAATTCTCAAGGCTTTTCCGACCCCTAAAAAGCGCGCTGACTTCTTTGAAAGGCTCATCAACACCGTTGAAGATTCGGTATCGGGGTTACAAACCCCTCCTACAATATGCTGTCTCCGTCTCACAAACCCTGGGTGTTCTGCTGAATGTCTTTTCAACTGGGTTCGGCACGGCAATTTGGAACGCGCCGATACCGTTACAACAAATCTGTTAGAGTTGCATAGCGGAGACAGAATGTGCGACCAATAGACGCGCCGCTGGTGAGATTAGCAAACCTCCCCAGCAATGGCCAGAACAGTTTAATCTAATCGGAAACCGGTTTTGGTTATCACTGCGAAGCAGGACAAAACCGAGCGGAAACCTCCATATTTAAAAATATGATAAATTTTTTGTTTCTCGTCACCCTTCTGATATACTTAGCGGCAGGTATCTTTCAGACGCTCTCACTCGCGATTGGCAATCGGAGTGAAGCATCTCTAATTCGTCCTGCAATTGAGCGGCTGGCTTTTTGGTGTACGATCATTGGTTTCGCTTTTCTGACCCTTTTTATCGCGCTGTGGTGGCTGCAACAAGGGCATTTTCCGATGACGCACTGGACCGACTCCACTGCCTTCTTTGCATGGGCAATCACACTGATCTACCTCATCATCGTGCGCCTGACGCACCTCCGCACACTCGGTAGCTTTGTGATGCCTGTTGCGTTTATTGCTATACTTATCTCGTATAGTTTCGCGACACACACCGCTGCGCTCCCAGAACCGTTGCAAAACTATTGGCTATTGGCACATACGACACTCATTTTCCTCGCCTATGCGGCGTTCATCGCTGCGTTTGGGTTTGGATTGATGTATTTGATAGCCGAGCGGAAAATCCGAAAAAAAACGGACACGCTTCTTGACAATCTGCTCCCTTCTCTCGGTGTTTCTGATGAACTTGGGTATCGTTGCACGATTCTCGGCGTGATTCTGCTCACAATGGGGGTCATTGTTGGGAGTCTCTGGACCCAGTATATCCGAGATGTCCCGTGGAGATGGCTCGATGCGAAAGTCATCTCCACCTTCATGACATGGTTTATCTATGTGGTCCAGATCGGGCTCCGTCAATTCTGCGGGTGGCACGGCCGACGGGCAGCCTATGCCGCTATCATCGGTTTTGTTGCTGTCCTTTGCACTTACGTCGGTGTTGATCTCTTTTTAGACAGCATGCATACGTATCGCTAATTTTCTGAGGTAGCAGCCGTTTTGAATCGCAACTGCGCAACTTCCAAATTTGACACAATAGCGGATATGTGATATAATTTACGAAACGTATAAACAACATTTCAACTTTTAGATCTTTCGGTTAAAGGAATGAACCAGATCGTCTCTATCGGAACGAGCCATCACGTTGCCCCGATTGAATTCAGGGAAAAATTGGCGTTTTCCGAAGCACAACTTACTGAATCGCTCCAACACCTTCGTGAATCTTTTCAGATTCACGAGGCGGTAATTCTCTCTACCTGTAACCGGGTAGAACTCTACGCTGTTGTGAATTCAGTGCGAACTGCTGATGCTGCCGCTAAAATGTTGGTTGAATTCCTCTCCCACTACCACCGAATCGGCGTAGGGTCGCTCAAGAAATGGACATATCTCCATCATAACTTGGAGACAATTCAACACCTTTTCAGAGTGACGGCGAGCCTTGATTCTATGGTGGTCGGTGAATCCCAAATATTAGGACAGGTCAAGACCGCTTACGATACCTCGCGGGAAGCCAGTGGTGGCGGGGCAATTCTCAATCGTCTTTTCACCAAGGCTTTCAGTGTTGGGAAGCGGATCCGCTCCGAAACGACTATCGCCGCTGGTGCCGTTTCTATTAGCTACGCTGCCGTTGAACTCGCCAAAAAGATTTTCAATACACTTGAAGGCAAAACTGTTGCGATTCTCGGGGCAGGTGAAATGAGTGAACTGACCGCAAAGCATCTCGTTTCAAATGGTGTCGCTAACGTGATTGTTGCCAATCGCACATACGAACGTGCTGTCAAAGTCGCGGAGAAGTTTAACGGTACACCCATGGCTTATGATAGCGACCTCGATTTCCTTATCGATGCCGACATCGTTATTAGTTCTACCGATGCCCCCGATTATCTTATTAAACGCCAGCCCCTCGTACATATCATGCGGAAACGCAAGCACCGGTATATGTTTCTCATTGACATCGCTGTACCACGCGATATAGAACCCGATGTGAATAAGATTGATCACGCCTTCCTTTACAATATTGACGACCTTGAAGCCGTTGTTGCCTCCAACCTCAAGGATCGACAGCAAGAAGCAAACCGAGCAGAGCAGATTGTCGCCGAAGAAGCAAAGCGGTTCTACGACCAATTGCAAATCTTTCAGGTCAATCCTACTATTAAGGCACTCCATCAGCAGTTTCGAGAGATCGCTGACACTGAATTGCAAGCGTGTTTCTATAAAACAACACTTTCGGATCAGCAGGAAGCCGCTGTTGCTTCGATGACGCAAGCGATTGTCAAAAAACTGCTCCACCATCCCATGCAAAATCTACGCTGTGCTGTCAACGACGGTGATGCCGACCACGGGCAGTACATCCAAGCCTTGCAGGAATTGTTCGCCTTGGATGTTAACGATGATAATTCGGATGTGTAAGGTGAATCCCGTCAAGAGCAACATAACTTCACGCAAACTCCGTTTTGATAAGGTTCCCCACCCGTTACTGGGAAACGAGGGAAAAAACCGAGCGGAACCCCGATATTTAAAAAAGGAATTTTGATGCGCAACTCGCTTGTAATCGGCACCCGTGGTAGTCAACTCGCACTTTGGCAAGCACAATTTGTCAAAGATCAGTTGGAACGCCTTTTTCCCGATCTCGAAGTCAACCTCAAGATCATCAAAACGACTGGGGATACCATTCAGGACCGCTCATTAGTTGGGCTCGGCAAAGGTGCCTTTACCAAAGAGATAGAAAACGCACTCTTGGCAGGAGATATTGATCTCGCTGTGCATAGTTTGAAAGATCTCGCGATAGAACTTCCCGAAGGGCTTTGCATCGCCGCAATTCCGACGCGGGAAGATCCGCGAGATGTACTCATCACCGCTTCAGGGCTGCCGTTAGAGGACTTGCTAAATGGCGCGACAATCGGTACCACAAGCCCGCGTCGAAAAGCGCAAATCCTTCATATCCGTCCGGATTTACAAGTCGTTGATATCCGAGGTAATATAGATACGCGGTTGCGCAAACTTCACGAAACCGGTCTTGATGGAATTATCCTTGCTGCAGCCGGCATCAACCGTCTCCGTAAACCGGAAGTTATTACACAATTCTTTGATGTCGAGCGGATGGTACCAGCCGTTGGACAAGGCGCGCTCGCGATTGAAGCACGCGAGGGCGATCCCGCTATTGAAAATCTACTTGAACCCCTGAACCATCAGGAAACGGTGGCAGAAGTTACCGCTGAAAGAACCGTGTTGCAAAACCTCGGTGGTGGATGTCAAGTACCGATTGGGGCGTACGCCAAACATGTTGATGGTGAACTTTCCCTTATCGGTGTGGTCTGTCATCCAGAAGGTGCCTTGCGTATTGTGAAGAGTGCAAGAGGGGAGCCAAACGCTGCCCAACACTTAGGCGAAGTTGTTGCTGAAAAACTCAGGGAGGGCGGTGCCACTGGATTGTTGTCAACACAAGGGGTCTTGGAATGAACGCGTCTCTAAACAAACTATCCACAGGTATCGTCTACATCGTAGGTGCCGGACCCGGTGATAGAAAACTTATCACACTTAAAGGGGTGGAGTGCCTTCAACGCGCCGATGTCGTTATCTATGACCTATTACTGAACGATGCGTTATTGGAACACTGTTCGCCGCACACCGAAAAAATCAAAGCACCGGATCCAAGAGTACGAGCCACACGCCAGGTCGAACTTAATCAGTTACTTGTTGAACACGCGAAAGCCGGTAAAGTCGTCGTTCGCCTCAAGGGCGGAGATCCCTATATCTTTGGGCGTGGCGGCGAAGAGGCGATGGCACTCACCGAAGCCGGAATTCCATTTGAGGTCGTTCCGGGTATCACTTCCGCGATTGCCGCATCCGCTTATGCAGGCATCCCCGTCACGCACCGAGATTACGCATCATCGGTAGCGTTTGTGACGGGACATTCCGCCGCACTGCGATCAGATTCAAACATCAATTGGGAGCAACTCGCTACTGCAGTAGATACGCTTGTCGTTTATATGGGGGTCGCACATCTCCGCCAGATTGTGGAACGCTTGATAACCCACGGTAGGAATCCAGCAACACCTGTGAGTTTAGTACGTGTTGGCACGACACCGCAACAGCAAGTTGTCCAAGGTACCCTTGCGGATATTGCGTCAAAAGTAGCGGCAGTCCAGCTCGAAAGTCCGGCTGTTATTGTTGTCGGAGAAGTCAATCGGTTACGCCAGGAACTCCGATGGTTCGACACCAAACCGCTTTTTGGAAAACGCATCCTTGTCACACGCGCCCGCGCACAAGCAAGTGAATTCGCAGACTTTTTGGAGGCAAACGGCGCAGAGGTCATCCAGTTTCCCACTATAAAGATTCAACCTATTGAGCGTGTAGACATGCCTTCTCCGGACACATACGATTGGGTTATCTTTACGAGTGTCAATGCTGTTGAGATTTTCTATGAACGTTTGCGAGAAAACGGGAGGGATGTCCGAGCGTTCGGTGGAACCCGAATCTGTGCAGTGGGTCCGAAAACAGTTAAGGCACTCAACGCTGTCGGTATTCAGCCTGACTTTGTCCCGACACATTCCCGCGGGAGTGCCATTGCTGCTGAAATAGAGAACCTAAGTGGTAAAAAAATCCTTCTGCCGCGTGCTAAAATCGCTACAGCGGACCTCCCTAACGGTTTACGCAAAAAAGGCGCAGTCGTTGATGATATCCCGCTCTACGATACCCTCAAAGTGGCAAGCGATAACGATAAGGGGGTTTTTGATAGGGTGTTTCTTCGCGATGAAATTGAAACGGATCTCTTGAACGGCAGGATCGACCTCGTCACGTTCACCAGTTCTTCCACAGTCACCAATTTCTTGGAGATGTTTTCCAGGCATACACCTGAGACTTTATTGGCGGATGTGCAAATCGCAGTCATCGGTCCAGAAACGCAGAAAACAGCGATCAAACACGGTATACAGGTTGATGTGATTGCAAAGAAAGCCACAATAGAGAGCCTTGTGGAGGCAATTATTGCAGCTTACCATTCTTTGTAGAAAGGGTTGGAACCCCGATTGCTTGCTATCCAAAAATCGGAAAAACATAAGGCACAATCACTTGTTGCCAGACAGTAATCGTCCCAAAAATTGAATAGTATCCTGCACACAACACCAACCCAACCTGTTTCCACATCGGGGGTTGTATCTCTTTCGGCAAGAATTTCCTGTTGACGTAAAGCGTATGTAACGCTGTAATCACCAATAGATACCCGCCGATCGTTGCCGATACCAAGATCATAAAGAACGGCTTGGCGAGATACATCGCGATGATGCCCCACAGGATATAGACACCGAGAATCGGATAATAGATCCATTTTGAGTTGTGTTCACCGAGGTTGCGCGCACGCTTCAACCCTGTCCATATAATATCCGTGTATGTACGAGGCACCCCGTCCACACCACCAAGTTGGGTCGAGAACAGCACCCAGAACCCACAGAGCAGTGTAAGATACCACATCACTCTACCGCCTTTTTCAGCGAGGCCTTCCGCTTGGAATCCTGCCGCTGACCACTGATCCATCTCCTGTCCAGCAGGCACGAACGCTATCGTGAGCATCGCTGGCAGCGCAATGCCGATAAAACATCCAATGAGCCAGATACCATACTGCTCAAATCGGACATATTTCCACCACTCTTTGAACCGTTTGAGGTTTTCCGGCGAGATGCGAAACACTTTGCCCCAGTGTGAGAGCGTTACATTCTGTCCACCGATCATCGATGGAATCGCGCCGACGAGACTGCTCATGCCCCACCCTTTGTCGCGCACGTAATTGGTAATGGTGACATTGCCTAAGCCGCCACTTCCCGCGTAAGCCGCAAAAGCACCAAGCAACAGCCAATTGACCTGTCCATCTGGGCCTGGTGCAGGGAGTGATCCGAAACTAAAGAAGCCTTTGATCGTTGTCCACCACACGCTTGGTGGCACCATAAATAGGTCAATAACAATAAGGTAACTGATAATCCAGATGACCATGAAAAGCTGCACCTTCTCAAGGGCGTTGTAAATCTTTCCGCCGAACAATACGATCCCTAAGCACGCGAAAAAAATAAGATATGCAAAGATCCTCACTGTCCCGCTATCAGCATCTTGTGGCATATAACCGATCCACGCCGCAGCGAGTGCTGTCGCAGCGGTCATCGCCCAACCCGGCCAAATCCCAAAAAAGTTAATACCCGAATAGAAAGATGCCCAAAATGGCGCGCCCGGTTTACAGCGCATGTAGCCGCTCAACATCGGTTCGCCTGTGTAAAGCGTATAGCGGATTGCCTCTGTGTTCAAGATCACCTGAAGCAAAATGGCGATTGTCGCGATCCATAGGAGACTCCCGCCGTATTGTGCAGTAATTGCCGGCCCCAGCAACCATTCACCGCTTCCGATTGAACCCCCTAACGCAATGATACCGGGACCTAAAATGCTCCGAAACGCTTTTCCAAATTGATATTTCGGTGGTTCGGGAAGTTCCGCAACCTCCCAATCCGGTAGCGCGCCACCGTCTACACGTTCATTATTAGTATCTGCCATATTTACTCCTTGTTTTTTCTGATTCTCCTACCACTCCCAACAGATAGCGACATCCAGTTTCTCAGCGATGCCAGCGAGACCTCGTAAATGATCTACATGGATCGGAATACCGTTTTCAAGATAATTGTCGTAGTGATTCCACTCGATTTCACCGGGGAGGTATGCCTGTTCCACGCCTTCTGCTGTTTTCGAGGCGTGAATCTTGTTAATACCTTGCTGAATCTCTTCAACGTAGCCATCATAATCGGTGAAACTCGAAATATTCAGCGCAAAAAAGAAGTGTTCAGACGGATCCCCCGATTTATTACACGCCATCAAGCCGCCGCTCAGCGGACCGGCGAGGATACCCATGATGAGTGCCAAACCGTACCCCCGTGGACCTGCTGCGGGTGCTAAGAACCGTCCTCTGTCCGGGTCGCTGGTCGGTTGTCCGGTATCGTCTATGAGCCACCCTTCTGGAATCGGTTTGCCATACATCCGGAGTGTACCGATCTTTCCCCATGCGGAAACGCCGCACGCCATATCCAATACGATCGGATGCCCATCGCCAGTAGGCAGCGCGTAACTCATCGCGTTGTTGGCAACTACAGCCTCTGCACCACCGGGTGCTACAATAGAGGCACCGCCTGTGTTCGTCGTCGAAAACCCGACCATCTGGTTGGATGCCGCCATAATCGAATAGCATGCAGCCGCGCCAAAATGTCCGGCGTTGCGTACCCCTGCCGCAGCGATACCGGTCGTCTTCGCTTTCTCTATTGCTGTCTCCATCGCGAGCGTGCTTGCCAAGTGTCCCATGCCGTTATCTCCCTCAACGACAACGAAACTCGGTCCCTCTGTCGCAATGTGGAGTTCAGGTTTTGGGTTCATTTTGCCGTCAAGGACAAGGTTGAGGTAACCCGGCAAGGCGCGTGTGCCGTGTGAATGGACACCCCGCAAATCGGTTTGCACCTGAAGCACAGCCATCTGCTCCGCGTCTTCCGAGCGCAGCCCCGCTTTTTCACAGAGCGTCCGAGCGAAATCGTGTAACTTCGCTGAATCTACCACAATTTCCTGCATAACATTTTCTCCAAATGTGAATTCACTGCGTATTTTAGCAGAGACAGGTTTCCGTATCAAGTATAATCCAAAGTTCCAACGCACACTGTCCGTTTTCTGTGGAAAACCCTATTCATTTAACG